>JAEEKV010000253.1 GCA_016282595.1 Lachnospiraceae bacterium | reverse complement strand
TTCCCTCATGACCAGGCATTACGCTCAGGATCTGGAGTCCATCGGACTTACCTTCGATGAGCAGGGGCGGCTGAACATCGATGATGAAAAATTAAAGACCGCCGCATCCTCCCAGGATGCAAGGCAAACCTTGGAACCTGTTAAGGACTTTGCCAACTCCATGATCCGCAAGACCGGACAGATCTCCATCAATCCGATGGAATACGTGAATAAGACCATTGTGGCCTACAAGAATCCCGGCAAGAACTACGCCGATCCTTACACCACCAGCGCATACAGCGGCTTCTTATTCAACAACTACTGCTAAAAAAGCTACGCACCAAACAATATGGGTACGTAGCTTTTTTGTTGCCATTTTTACAGTTTTCAGTTCCGGATCACTTGATCTTCACGGTTTTCGCCTGGCCTTTTTTCTTCAAAAGCTTTTTATAGGCGGCAAGCTTACCGGAAGGTACTTCGATCACTGCCTTCTTATGGATCTTTTTAAAGGCATCCTTTCCGACGCTAGACAGCTTTTTGCTCTTGATCTTGATCTTCTTTAACTTCTTGCAATTTGCAAATGCCTTTTCCCCGATGGCCGTAACCGTATATTTCACACCCTCGTACTTCACTGTAGCGGGAATGGTGATGGATGTTTTCTTCTTATCCGAAATACCGGTAACCGTCACTTCGTTCTTCTCTCCGGAAGATGTCACTTCAAAGGTCAGATTCTTTGCGGTAAAGGTAACTGCATCAGTTTGGCTGCCGCTGCCAGTCTGATTGCCTCCCTGTGCACCGGGATCAGCGGCAGATCCCCCTTCTCCGGTCTTCTTTTCTTCTTCCTTCTTCTGCTCAGCTTCCGCTTTCACCTGCGCTGCGGTCTTAGCCGGACACTTGATGCCGTTTGCCGCCGCATAGTCGGCAGCCGCCGATCCGTCGGTGGTCGTAATAGCCAACCCGGAATCTCCTTTAAACGCATCCTTTCCGATGGTTTCCACACTAGCGGGAATGGTCACCTCACTGACTCCCGTACAATTCATAAACGCCGTTTCACCGATCTGCTCCACCGAAGCAGGCAGCGCCGCAACCTCAGTGACCGCAGACAGATTGGCAAAGGCATCCTTTCCGATGGTAGTCACGCCTGCTTCAACGGTGATGGATTTGATCAAATTGCCGTATTTCACGGTCCAAGGGGCAGGATCTTCATTCCGGTCAAAATTCTTCATGGCACCGCTTCCGCCGATCACCAAAGCGCCTTTGGCACTGTCAAAATACCAATGCAGATTGGTCCCGCAGTCCCCGCTGCCGCCATTTAAAGGTACCACCTTGATACCGTTCTCTTTGGCATACTGATAGGCCGTTGACGGAGCCGTGGTATAGATCACCGCCTTGGGGCATCCGTCCAAAAAGCCCTTAAGGATCTTTGTCACGGAAGTGGGGATCACCACCTTTTCCAGATTCTTGCAATTCGTGATGCTATGGTAGATCTTGTTCGGATCCGAATCAAAAGACAACTGGGTCACCGAGGATGGGATCTCCAGTTCTTTCAGGCTGTCGCAGCCTTCAAAACAGGCTACGGTATTCACCGAAGATGGCAGATTGATCTCCTCCAGTGCCTTACAGTTCTGGAAAGCAAAACCGTCAAGCATACTTACATTCGTTCCGAGTTTTACACGCTTTAACGAAGTGCAGTCCTTAAAGGCATATTGCCTGATCTTAAGATTACTCTTGGTGGATGCTCTCAGATCCACCTCTTCCAGCGAGGAACAATTTTGAAACGCATATCCCGAAACCTCTGCCAGAGTACTGGGAAACGTAACTGTTTTCAACTTTGTGCATCCATAAAAAGCTTCATCCGAAATATAGATGATACCTTCCGGTATCGCTACGCTCTCCAGTGCAGAGCACCCGTAAAACGCCCCGGCTGCTATACTGGCGTCAGAGGCTGTGGAATGAAACTTGGAAAAATCAACACTTTTCAGCGATTTGCAGTTTTTAAAGGTGTCCGGATAGACAAAATTGACACCTGCCGGCCATGTAAAACCGGTCAATCCGCAGGATTCAAAAGCGCCACTCGCGAGTCTTTCCACAGTATCCGGGATCGTTATGTTTTTTAAGCTGCTGCATCCCTTGAACGCCCCTGCATAAATGTAAGTCGGATCCTTTTTCCCTCCGGGGAATACCACCTTCGTCAGATTGATGCAATGCGCAAAGCAGTTATCTCCGATCACATAATAACTTCCACCATCGGCCGTTAGCTGTATTTCCTTAATCTGACTGCGATACCGATGCCAGGGATAGCCAGATTCGTAAACCGTATTCAGCCATACATTCTCTTTGGTCGTATGAATCTGAAGGACCCCCGTATCGTACATGATCCAGGAACAATTATCTGTTGTTCCACTGTCAAGCTCAGCCGCCTTCACATCCGCTACCTGCAGCATCAGTGCGCATACGAATACCATGCACGCCGTCATGAGCATACTGCGCCATCGTTTTTCTTTTCCTGTCTGCATCATAAACCCTCCTCCTTTGCGTTAGCCAAAGCTTACTGTTTTCGCGCCTCTTTCGTCTTCTCCCCTACCCGCAATAAAATACTTTATTTCTTCTCGAACTCCTTGTATAAAAACTCCAGATCCATCATCTTGTCATCCACGTAAAAGTCTCCGTTGGGCTTGGTAAAGAGCAGCTCATCATACTTCAGGCCCCATCTTTCCATCTGCCCTTCCGTTACTTCCCGCCAGTCGATCTTTGTCACATAGCCCCTGGCCGTATAGAGAACGATCCGGTTGCCCCAGTCATGAAGCTGATTGATGATGTCGATCATTCTTTGGTTGGGCAGCGCCTTGTCATAAGCCAGGTCATCCCGATACATGGCGATGACACCGTCAATGTCAAAGACAAACTGCTGTCCGCCGTGGCGCGCCTTCAGCACCTTGTCCACACGGTCGAAATCCGCCTCCGTATCCACATCGTACATCTCTTTCATCACATAGCCCATGATCTTTTTTCCCGTCATGGAATGATACTCCCAGACGCAACGGGGACGCAAAAGATCCACATTCCCGTTCTGGATATAGGTATCCGGAAGCGCCTGGCGGGGCATGTTGTAGGCTTCGGGAATGTCCTTCATCAAAGGATCCAGAAGACCATCCTCTTTTAAATACCACATCTTATGGGGCACTACCGTATTTTTCTTAACGCTGCGGAGGGCGTCGATGCTTTCATCCGCCAGCATCTTTTCGATCATAGTATCGATATCCGCCACATCACGGAAGGGATAGGTGGGACGAAGGTGCACCACGATATCCGGCTCATACCCTTCCTCATCTCTCAGAAATCCCAGGGCGTGCTCAAACACATCAATGTCCAGCGCGCTGTCCGTGGCATATTCTGCCGGGCGGATAAAAGGGATCTCCGCACCGAACTCCTTTCCGATCTCGGCATACTTCTCACTGTCCGTGGTGAGCACGATACGGTTGATATACTTTGATGCCCTAGCATGCTCAATGGAATACGCCAGCATCGGCTTTCCGTCAATGGGACGGATGTTTTTATCCTTTACGCTTTTCGATCCGCTCCTGGCCGTAATGAGCGCCAGGATCTTCTTTTCTGTTTGCTCAGACATATTGCCTTCCTTTCCCTTAGCGATTATTCTCTTCTGCTTTGGTTTGATTCTATTCCATCAAAAAGTCATTTGCAACCTCAAAATCCGAAAACGCCTGCTCGATCAGGCGCGCTCTGTCTTTCCAGGTATGCCGGGCAGCCAGCTTAAATCCCGCCGAAGCCATCTTGTTTATCTCTTCCTTTTTTTCTGGGGAAAGGAGTCTGATAAGCGACTCTGCTAACGGCTCTCCGTTTCTGTAAACCATCGGGTGCGCAATGCTTTTCTCATCATCTGACAAAGCCTCATCCGCCTCGGATCCCGCCTGTCCGAATTCATACAGGATCGCGTTCTCTCCATCATGAAGCATTTCATCGAGATAGGGATTGCTGTCCGTAACGCACACAGCTCCGCAGAGCATGGCATTGAAGATCCGGTCATGGGTCCCTTCATGGAAGGAAGGCAGTACATTCAAAACCAGCTTGCTTTGAGACATCAGCCGTAGCACCTCCTTGCTGTCCGCATAGGGCAGAAGCGTAACCCGCTCAGGGTGCTTCAAGGTTTTTATGAAATTCTCCCAGCCGGAGCCTAGGATGGTCAGGTGCAGAGAGTAATCGTTTTTGTCACTTCCGTCCTCAGGACGCTCTTTATCCTCAATCCCATCTATGAGCGCCTGCACAACCCCGGCCCGCCTTTGGTAGCGCACCGTATAATCCAGAAACTGGATGTGACCCAAGGTCAGCCTTAGTTCTTCCTCGGTAAAACCTTCTTCGATCTCCTCTTCCATCCGGCGCTTTACGATATCCTCCAGCTTCGCCTTTGGGTCCGCCAGCGCCTCATCTATGATACTGTGATAAAAGGCGCTGTACTCCGGGCCGTTCCGATCGATGAACACATCAAAAAATGCAGGCTCAACGTAGGTGGCAGGAAAAAGAATGTCGATGGGGCGT
>JAEEKV010000252.1 GCA_016282595.1 Lachnospiraceae bacterium | reverse complement strand
TACCAGACAAACGGATTTGTGATTACAGAAACCTTTGAAATATAGATTTGGTTTGCGTTATAATACGGAAACGGAGGATATCGCAAAATGTACACAAACATGAATGAACAGCTGAAGAAGAGCATGAAAAAAGCAGTTCTTGCTGCCCTCATTAGTTTCCTTCTGCTAACGATTTTTTATGTCATCATGCTTCGGCATGAGCTGACCGGTGATCAGGAACGATACGGATACATTGCCAGAAACCAGGCGGAGCATATCACTATGACCGTCGATTGCGTCATGTCCCGAACAAATACGCTGAAAACCATGGTGAAGGAAAATCAGGGAGATACATCCTGCATAGCGTGGAAAAACTGTCCGTCTCCATCGGATATGCGTCCCACCGAGAGTATCCTGACATGACAATTGGGGATCTTGGTAAAACTGCTGATAAAAAGATGTATGAGACTAAACAGGCCTACTATCAAACCCATGACAGAAGAAAAAGACCCTAAGGGAGGTCATCCCTCCCTGGTTTTTGCTCCCATGGCCTTTAATGTCTTCTTGCGTTCATACATCAGCTGATCTGCACGCTCGAAAATATCTCGAAGATTCCGGTCTCCGGAGGTAAGGATCGAATGACCGATGGATACCACCACGGCGTCAGTGCCGATATGTGCTTCTACCTCTTTGTTAAACTCGTCAATGCATTCATCTACCTTATCATAACCCTTGCCCTGCATGAGAACCACAAACTCGTCACCGCCGATACGGAAGACAGAGCCGTGCATAAAGTATTCCTGCAGCATGGCGCTGGCATCTTTGATGAGCTGGTCTCCTGCAGCGTGGCCCAGGGTATCATTTACGTGCTTTAGTCCATTGACATCGCATACGATCACAGCCAGTTTATCCAGCTCATGATCGGTGATTTTCTGATTCAGAATGGTTTCAAATTCCGCATAGGCGTGTTTGTTCCGAACTCCCGTCATGGAGTCGGTGTTTGCCATATCCTTAAAGGCCTTACTGTTTTCCATTTCCTGCTCCAGCTTATCCTTGGACAGGGAGCGGAGCATCAACAGAAGTATGGCCGCCAGCAGCAGTACCGAAAACAGGGTAAAGATGATCTGATTACGGGTGATCTTCATATTGTTCTCAGTTATATCCAGGAACTGATCGTTGATGACGCTTTCCTTGATCAAAACCACCATTTCCCATCCGGTGCCTGTAACCGGAACAAAGCTTAAGGTTTCCATTGCCTCTCCGGAGGAAAAGGTCAGGCTTCCGTCCTTCTCATTTGCAAAACGATCCCGCATATTCAGCAGTTCTTTTTCCGAAACTACAGTCCCTAGTGCATTAAAGAGATTGCCCCCGGAAATAAAGGGCCCGAGATCCGTGCCGGAAAGATTGACGCCGTTTTTGGAATACAGGCCAAAGTAGGTTCTGCCGTTATCATCGAAAGCCAAAAGATCCACAATATCGGTGATATCAATCTGAACAAAGCAGGCTTTGAAATTCTTTCCCAATATCCTAAGATCCGGAGTGGGGAGCGTAAGGCAAAGCTGCTTGGAGGAGCCGTAGAGGGAAACCGTACTGATGGTCCGGTCCTGTATTGTATCTTCATTTAAAAAAGCGTGACGGCTTTTTCCGGTATAAGTGGTGTATTGGGTATAAACAATATTGTCCTCATCCACCAGGGCAAACCGCTGCAAAGACAGCAGGGATTTTATCTTTCCGATAGACTCTCTGAGTTCCTCCTGGGAATGAATGTCTTCATTTTTAATAAAGGTCAGGGAACCTTCCATGTCCTCGAAACTGCTGTTTATGAGGTTGGTGATGGTTTTGGAACGGCGGTCAGCCATGGCTTCCAGATAAAAGGAACTAACTGAGGAAACGGCATCCGTGGTAGCCACGTTTGCCTCCCGGGAAGCCCAGATGGCATTTACAGTCATCATGCCCATGATCAACAGGCAGCCTACGACGGCAGTTATGATAAAAGTTCGTGTAGTTATCTTTTTCTGCTTCTTCATTACATATCACCATAGAGCAGCTCCAGCATGAGAGCGGCATCTTCCTTATAGAGCACTGTGGTTATTTCGTTGGTTTTCTCCGGAAACAGATCGCCGGGCTTGTTGCCGTCTGCGATCATTACCGCAACCTGAATGGTATCAAAACCGATGGAGTAGCAGTCCTGTACCCCAAGACAGTAGATCACGCCTTCATTTAAATAACGAAGGGCTTCCTCATCATGATCCATGCCTACGATGACGGCTTTGCTTTCAGTCTCTACAACGGCTCTGGCAGCACCCACGGGGTTGCTCATGTTGCAGCAGACGATACCGTCAAGATCCGGATTGTCCTTAAGGATCTGCTTCGTCAGATCATAGGCCAGGTCGATGGAGTCCATATCATATTCCGTAGCAACGATTTCCATATCCGGATATTGGGCAATGGTGTCCGCGGCGCCCTTTGCACGGTCTTCATGACAGGGGGCACCTTTGCTTCCTACCAGGATGGCTACTTTTCCCTTGTAATCCAGCTTTTGACAAAGGGCTTCGGTAAGATCAGCACCATCCTTGTAATTGTGGGTATTGCCCACATAGGCGATACGCTTGGAACCGGGAGCTGCATCCGAACTGGAAAAGGTCATAACCTTTTGGCCGGCATCTACCAATTCATCCAGCAGGGGAGTGATGACTTCCTCGTCGGCCACATCCACGCCGATAACATCATAGTTTTCCCTGGCAGCGGCCTTCAGTCTTTCTGTCTGATCTTCTGCAGAAGCACTCTCCGGCGCCATATACTCATAGGTGATCTTGACTCCTTTGTCCAGAAACTGTCTTTGGGCTTCTTCCATACCAAGGGCAACGGCGTCCCACCAGGGATGAACCGTCTTATATGTAAAATAGAAGTTATACTGATCTTTTTTCGGCTCATAGTCCTCCAGCACGTGATCGAAATCTACGGCGCTGTCTGCATGAGAGGCGGCGCTGTTGGTAGCTGCAGGTTCGTTTGCCTGGGAATTTTCCGTGGGAGCGGCAGGGCCGTTTTGACCTAAGCCTGCATTGTCAGAGGAAAAAGAGCAGGCTGTCAGCAGAAAAGCGATGGGCAAAAGGATTGCCGGAAGTATTTGTTTGATCTTTCGAGTCAGCATAAATAATACCCCGTATGGATATGATGTAAGATTACCTATATCATATCACTCTGCGGTCAGAGTGCAATATTCTTTTGCGGAATAGGGCAAGAATCGGGAAAAACTGCTTGTTTTCAGAAAAGTACATAATTTGTAACAAATATTTAAAAATTCTGTCTTGAATTTCAAACGATTATTGGTTAAAATGTAACCGTTGACTGATTTCCGAAGCCATATCGGCGACGGAATGATATAAAAATTCTTTTTTAGGAGGATACACATATGGCAGTAAAAGTAGCAATCAATGGTTTCGGTCGTATCGGTCGTCTGGCTTTCAGACAGATGTTCGGCGCAGAGGGATTTGAGATCGTAGCAATCAACGATCTGACAAGCCCTGAGATGCTGGCACACCTGTTGAAGTATGATTCCACCCAGGGTCGTTATGCACTTTGCGACAAGGTTACCTTCGGTGAGGATTCCATCTCTGTTGACGGCAAGAAGATCACCATTTATAAAGAGGCAGATGCTAAGAACCTTCCTTGGGGAGACCTTGGCGTAGATGTAGTTCTTGAGTGTACCGGTTTCTACACCAGCAAGGATAAGGCTCAGGCTCATATCGATGCAGGTGCTAAGCACGTTATCATTTCTGCTCCTGCAGGTAGCGACCTTCCTACCATCGTTTACAATGTAAATCATCAGTCTCTTACCGCTGACGACAAGATCATTTCCGCAGCATCCTGCACCACCAACTGCCTTGCACCTATGGCTAAGGCTCTTAATGACTGCGCACCGATCAAGAGCGGTATCATGTGCACCATCCATGCTTACACCGGTGATCAGATGACTCTTGACGGCCCTCAGAGAAAGGGTGACAAGAGACGTTCCCGTGCAGCAGCTTGCAACATCGTTCCTAACAGCACCGG
>JAEEKV010000251.1 GCA_016282595.1 Lachnospiraceae bacterium | reverse complement strand
TGCCATCCTCGGAATGCTCCGCCAGGGTCAGGATCTGGTACAGATTCCCCTTAAAATGTCGATACACCTCGAATGGTTTCGGGTTCTCTCTCATATCTGCCTCCATTATGCGCCATGCAATGTCCGTTATAACGGACTATTCAAATCTTTTTTCTGTTTTCTGTGATTTTGCTGTAAGTCTCACAAAATCTCACAGCTTCTGAAAAAGTCTCAGAAAAGCTCACAATTCTTGAATCTCGGATCAACCTCTCAGACATCCAGCTTTTCCCTGCAGAAGTAGCAGTTGTACTTCTTGGGGTTCTCATGGATCTTAATCAGATTCTCCGCAGCACAGTTGGGGCAATAGATGAGTTTTTCCGTCGGAGATACCGGATCTCCCAACAGATAGCGCTTTGCATAGTTGTAATTTCTGTAATACTGCTGCTCGTGCCTCTTTTGCTCCATCTTTTCCTTCTGGTGCTCGATCTGATCCATCTTGGCCTTTTGCGCCAGCATTTCCGTGGTGGAAAGAGACTCCTCCGCTGCCTGTTTGGACGCTGCAGCACTTTGCGGTCTGGCAGCGCTCTTTTGCCCCGGTCTGTTATTTGTCCCGGGTCTGGTGTTTGCAGCAGGTTTGCTTCCCTGAGCTGCCGGATAGTTAATGGGCGAGCTGGGACGTCCCGCGGACTGAGAAGCAAAGGCTTCCCGTTTTTGAACTGCAGATCCTGCCGCCGATGCAAAGGAGGATGAGGTTGTGATCCCCACCTGCTTGTTTACCTCGCCTTCTTTTTTCATGCGCTCCGCCTGCTTTGCCGCCTTACCGACGGATGAGCGTACCCATAAAATAATGAAAAAGAAGACCACTACGACGAATATCATCTCATAACTGTCTGACATGTTTCTCTCTCCTTTTCTCCGGTTCTGTTCGTACCCGGTGCTTTTCCATGCCGTTTACCGCTTCTTGTTGCTGGCATCTATCAAAAACAGCTCCACTGCCATTTTATCCTGTATCAAACCGTTTCTCTGCTTCTCGATCAGCTCGCATCCCTGCTCCAGAAGCTTGCGAAGCCTTTCGATGGTATAAAGATCGGAGTTTTGCAGGTACTTTTTCGTGATCCAGTCCGCGAGCCCCATCTTCTGCGACATAGTCCGAAGGTCATAACCCTTCATCTTCATGCTGTGGGCCTGATACATCAGGTTGATCTGACGGATCAGCTGGGACAGGATAAATCCCGAATCCACCTTCAGTGCCAGCAGATCGTAATACTCCTGCAGCGCCCTGTCACGGTTTTGTCTGGCTGCGGCATCCGTCATCACAAAGATGTGGTTTTCGATGTTCCTGCAGGTGATCTCCTCCACATCCTCTTCCCTGACTTCCTTGCTTTCTGCTTTGTAGGCAAACAGCTTTTCCAACTCCGTATCAATGCGGTTCATATCGGATCCGGTGTATTGCAAGAACAGTTCCATGGCTCCGCCTGTGATCTTATATCCCGCTGACTGGATCCTGGACAAGATCCACTTTTTTAACGTTGCAGGCGGCATCTCATTGAGCTCTGCAATATAGCCGCACTTTGCTGCTTCCTTATATGTTTTTGTCGATTTATTGACCTCGGTTTCCAGAAAGATAAAATGCGTAGTAGGTGGGATCCTCGTAAAAAACTCCGCCAGCTTTTCCTGTCCGTTCTTAAAGAACCCGCTATCCTCTACAACGATCACCCGCCGGGGCGCCAGGAAGGGCATGGTATCCGCCAGGTCCAAAAGCTCCGGAATCGGAATGTCCTTGCCTTCAAAAAAAGCACAGTTCATGGTATCCGCCGGATCCACCATAGCGTTCTTCAGCCTTCTCTTATACTGCCTGCAAAGATAATCCTCAGTGCCGTATAGCAGATATACGCTTTTAAAATTCTGTTCCCGAATATCCTTATTCATGGTTTCCATAGGTGTATTCTATCAAAAATCCATGCCTTTGTCATCTTTCCGCCAAACTCTTTTTCAGCCTCCTTTTCAGCAGGCTTTTTAATCCAAAAAGCCATTTACCGAAAATCCCCTGCTTTGACACCTGATGGTAATCTGGCCGCTGCCGCTTGTAACATAATATCTGCTGCCCGACTCCTGCAAACGTTCTAAGGTTTCCGAATGGGGATGTCCGTAGCGGTTATTCTTGCCACAGGAAATAATTGTGATATCCGGTTTTAAAAAAATTAGCAGTCGCTTACTATTCGCCTCTCTTGATCCATGGTGTTCCGCTTTCAGACAGTTCACCTTTTCTATCCCTGCTGCCTCCAGATAGGAAAGCAGGGCGTCATCTGTCATAGATGTTGCATCTCCTGTCATAAGCATAGAGAATCCATCGAGTTTTCCCAACAGAACCAGGGACTCATCATTGACATCATCTGATACGGGGCTCTGATCCGGATAACAGACCAAAAGATCGATGCCACCATAGCTTTGCCTTTGTCCGGGGCTTACCACTGCTGCTTTGATCCCGGCGTTTTTGGCACTCTCCAGAATAGGCCCATATTGGGGATCGGATCTTGCATAGCCGCTGACATACAAAGCGCCGATTCGAAAGCCCTGCTCCCTGCTTTGTTCAAAAAGTTCCATAATCGCAGAGTAATGATCCTCATGGGGATGGGACAGATATACCGCGTCGATCTTCGTGATACCATGATACTTCAGATAGGGGATCAATCTATAGGTTCCCGCCTGGGAAACATCACTGCTTCCACCGTCGCTGATCACCACATGTCCCTTTTCATCCTGCAGGACAATACAATCCCCCTGGCCGACAGACAGCATATCCACGCGGTTCTCTTTTTTGCTGCCGCATAGAAGGAAAAGCAGAGATGTCAGAAGAATCGCCGCCTTAATTATGTAAACCAATCTGCTATTTTTCTCGTTCTTAATTTTACTTAGCCTATTTCCCTCTTTCTCTATCTTCTCCCTTTCTTCCGTCTCCCTTTCTTCCGTCTCCCTTTCTTCCTTTTCTCTCCTGTTCTCATTCTTCACAACGTTTGTATTTTGGATATTTAAATCTCCATAGTCTTTATACTCGGTAATTTTATCCTTAATATGCCCCTCTTTTCTATGATTTATTTTTCCTATTTCCCCTCTCCAAGCAAACAGCGCCAAGGCAAGATAATAGACTACGATCTGCCAAACCATAGGCCTTCCGGTTCTTATGAGATGCCAGGGGAGTTTTATAAATACTCTGCACACCTCCTCATAGAGGGATAGAATCCCCCATGCAGGTATCAGGAGAAAGGATACATGAAACAGCGCTGCCGCAATGCCACTGATCAGAACCGCTCCCATCAAAGGTACCAAAATCAGATTCAAGAAAATGGCATATAGTGGAAACTCATAGTAGTACCACAGAATGACCGGGAGGGTTGTCAGCGACACTCCCAGGCTGACGCACAGTGCTTCTCCCGTTTTCTTACCGATAATCTCGGCGATACTTTTCTTCTCTTCTTCCTTTCTGTTCTGTCTATCAATATGGAATCTCGCCTCATCCTTCTTATCATTCAATTTATCATTTGTTTTTGCATTTCTCTTATCAATCTTCCTTACAGCACTCTTACCACTCTTTCCTCTTCTGCCTTTTTTCCAATCTCCAACATCGCTCTCAACATCCTCGCGTCCTCCATTCCTGATCTCCTTCATCCCCTCCCGCAGCATCCTTCCGCTTTCAATCAGGGAAGGGGTCACCAGTGCGATTCCAAACACCGCCAGGAAGGATAACAGAAATCCCGCATCCGTCAGATACTCCGGAAAAATAGTTAGCAATAGCAAACCCGATACCGCCATGGCAGTTAGCATATCGTAGCTTCGGTTTATCAGATCTCCGAAGATCTGCATGGACAGCATCACGGAAGCTCGCACCACAGAGCTGGTTCCCCCCACCAAAAATCCGTAAAAGAAAATGAGACTCATTCCCAGGATTCCGCTAAGTACAAGGGGCGTCCCCACTCTGCGAAGGCCCCTGTAAAGAAACAATCCCAGCAACGAGATATGCAGTCCGGAGATAGCGAGAATATGGGAGATCCCGTTTTGCCTGTACAGATCCTTGATCTCCTGATCCATTCCCTTCTTCTCTCCCAGCACCATGGCGGAAAGCACCGATCCCTGGGACTCCCCGAGAACGGCAGCATAGAAAGCGGCAGTCTCCTCCTTCCACCTTTGCAAACTTTCTTTTATCCGGTTATAGCGATAGTTTCTAAAGAGCACCTTTCCTCCAAAGATTCGGAAGGCATAGCCCTTTTTCCCATAGTAGGAAGCAGCGTCAAACTGGCCTTCATTCTCCGCAGGTTCAAACAAGGTTGCACTGCCGGATATCGCAATCCTTTCTCCAATGCAAAGCACCTCATCACCCTCTATGGTGACAAGGATCCTAAGGCTTCCCTTTTTCCCTATGCTGTTTTTCAGATTGGATAAATCGGCTGACTCAGCCTGATTGTGATAAACAGTTACCTGTTTCAGATCGTATGTAAAGCTATGGTTTTTTTCTTCCCGTCTGCTGACGCATCCCGTAATCAGGATCTTCTCCCGATCCTTTACCGGTGGCGGATCCTCCTGCCCCGGCAGTTTTCCTATCAAAAACAAAAGGATGGTAAAAAACGCGGCCAGCAGACACAGTGGTCGTCTGATCTGCATATGGTTCCTTTCTTTTCCATGGCCCGGCTTTATCCCTTCGTATCTGTCTTTTCCTCCGAAGAAGGTTCCTCTTCTTCCGGCTCCCCGATCTTTGCCGGCTGTACGATTTCCAGATTCCGGTCATAGGAATCCGACAGAGAATACTTCTCGCGGAACACCAGATTGGTTGCACCGTTTACGGAGAACTGTACCCGGTTCACAGCACTTAATTCCACCAGAGAATTGACGATGGAATACAGTGCCACCTCCGGCGTGATATCCAGGGTTTGCGCCATAAATCCGGTGTCCAGATTCACATAGCAAATTCCGTCTTTTTCCGTTACGGACAAAACCCTTGTATTGTCACTGAGCACGGGATAGGCTCCCATCTCCAGCTCCTGCTCATTTACTCCCAGAAGCAGCTGCTCCATAACCAGTCTTTCAATGGGAATGTTACTGGAATAGATCACATCCCGATCCACCCGCACAAGGCCGTTTCCTTCTGCGTTGGCAAAATACAGAGCAAGGGTCACCTTTTCCTCTGTATTGATCTCTTTTCCGTTGTTATCGATGAACATATCTGCACGCATGATCCCCACAGGTAAACCCGTAGCAGAGGTCAGGGCATTGCCGCTGATCTGGAAACCGCAGTATTTTACTCCCGGTACCTGGGTCAGGGTTCTGACGATGGCCGCCCGGGACAGGATCTCGCCGCCAGTGGAAAGGTTGTAGTAATCCTCCGAGAAATTCAAAACTGCCGTTTCATCCTTTAAGATCAGCTCCGGCAAAGATACCTCATCGGGAATTGCCGCGCGAAACTGGGTATCCTGAGGCTTCTGCTGCAATTGCAGCAGAAGATACTCCAGCAGCTTTTGCTGGTTATCCTCCTCGATGGCACACTCATAGAAATCCACCTTGGTCTCTTCCTTG
>JAEEKV010000250.1 GCA_016282595.1 Lachnospiraceae bacterium | reverse complement strand
TACGGCAAAAGAGTCCGTTAACGTTCGTAAGTCCGCATCCCAGGATTCCGAGAAGATCGGCGTTGCTTACCAGGGCGAGCACTTCAAGCTCCTCCAGGCACAGGGCGACGGCTGGTGCAAGATCGAATTCAATGGACAGACCGGGTATGTTAAAACGGAGTTTGTCGAATAAGCAGAGACAACGCAGAAATACCCACGGGTAGCACGGTGGCAAGCTTGCTTGCAATACCTGCTGACCGTGGGTATTTTTATGTTGCATTGTCTCAAAAAAAACTTGAAACCCGTCCCTACATGAGATATAATGCAGTTTGGTGGGCAAAGGCGTCCCGGATATTAAACAATACTATTTCAAACCAAAGGAGGACTTGAAAATGTCTTATGTTGATGAGGTTCTGGAGATTGTCCGGAAGAAAAACGCTGATCAGCCTGAATTTTTACAGGCAGTAACCGAGGTGCTTGATTCTTTGCGTCCTGTGATCGATCAGGATGAGGAGAAGTACAGAAAGCTTGCTATTTTAGAGAGAATTACCGAGCCGGATCGTCAGATCATGTTCAGAGTTCCCTGGATCGATGATCAGGGCAACGTTCAGGTAAACAGAGGATTCCGTGTTCAGTTTAACAATGCCATTGGACCTTACAAGGGAGGTCTGAGACTTCACCCTTCAGTAAACCTTGGTATTATCAAATTCTTAGGTTTCGAGCAGATCTTCAAAAATTCCCTGACTACACTTCCTATCGGTGGTGGTAAGGGTGGTTCTGATTTTGATCCTAAGGGCAAATCCGACAATGAGATCATGAGATTCTGCCAGAGCTTCATGACAGAGCTTTACAAATATATCGGTGCAGATGAGGATGTTCCTGCCGGCGATATCGGTACCGGCGCTCGTGAGATCGGCTTTATGTTCGGTCAGTACAAGAGAATCAAAGGTCTTTATGAAGGTGTTCTCACCGGTAAGGGTCTTACCTATGGTGGTTCCCTTGCTCGTACCGAAGCTACCGGTTATGGTCTTCTGTATCTTACCGAGGAGATGGTAAAATGCCACGGCGATAAGATGGAAGGTAAGGTTGTTGCAATTTCCGGTTCCGGTAACGTTGCAATCTACGCAACCCAGAAGGCTCAGCAGCTTGGCGCAAAGGTTGTTACCGTTTCTGATTCCACCGGTTGGATCTATGATCCCGAAGGAATCGATGTTGATCTTCTGAAAGAGGTAAAAGAAGTAAAACGCGCTCGTTTGACTGAGTATGCTGCAGCTCGTTCGTCTGCTGAGTATCATGAGAAGAAGAACGGTGAGCACGGCGTATGGCAGTACAAGGTTGATATCGCTCTTCCTTGTGCAACCCAGAACGAGCTGGATATCGAAGATGCTAAGATGCTGGTTGCTAACGGCGTTCAGTATGTGGCAGAGGGCGCTAACATGCCTACTACCATGGATGCTACCGAGTACTTCCAGAAGAACAACGTACCTTTCGTAGGTGGTAAGGCTGCAAATGCAGGTGGTGTTGCTACCTCCGCACTTGAGATGAGCCAGAACTCCGAGAGACTTTCCTGGAGCTTCGAGGAAGTTGATTCCAAGCTCAAAGGCATCATGGTTGGTATCTATCACAATATCGACGATGCTGCAAAAGAGTACGGCATGGAAGGCAACTATGTAGCAGGCGCTAACATCGCAGGCTTCAAGAAGGTTGTTGATGCAATGATCGCTCAGGGCGTTTGCTAATTACAATCCTGAATCAAAAAGAGTATAGGAGTGGCAGTCGGGTAAAATTCCCGGCTGCCATTTATTTTTGGATAAAACGGTCGGATCCGGGTTGGCTGGGACATTGTGAAAATGGGTCTTTATGTGGTACAATGAAACGGATCATTTGGATGGAGCTGCAGCCGGCATGTATCCTATAGGAAAAAAGGAGATTGCAGATCAAAATGCATAACAGGATAGAACAAAAGAAAGCGATGAATAAAAGATTTTTGCAACTTATCACAGGAATTACAGTGGGAGCTTTGATGTTTGGGAGCCTTTTGATGGCACCCGCCAATACAGAAAAGGCCAAGGCGGCATCCCCCCAATCCGTGAGGATCAATGAAAAGAATTTCCCGGATCCCATCTTTCGACAGGTGATCTCGGGATCGGACTATGATCGGGATGGTAACGGCACCCTGGATGCGGAGGAGATCGGTCTTACCATCAACATCTACTGCGATGGACTGGGGATCCACTCCATTCAGGGGGTGGAATATTTTACGGATCTCCAGGGCCTCTGGTGTACGGATAATAAGATTGAGACTATGAATGTCAGCCATAACAAGGACCTTCGGGGTCTGTGGTGTTCCGGAAATCCTTTAACCGCTTTGGATATCACCTCCAATTCGGAGCTTCTCTGGGTTTATTGCTTTGATTGCAAGTTGAAGGAATTGGATGTGAGCAAGAATCCCAAACTGGCTTTTATTGAGTGCAATACCAATCCTATCACCGAGCTGGATGTATCCAAGAATCCTGAACTGGAGCATTTGACCTGCGGATCCTGCGAGCTGAAGAGTCTGGACCTTTCCAACAATCCGAAGCTGGCCCATTTGGATGCCTTTCGAAATCATTTTAAAAGTCTGGATGTGACCCATAATCCGAAGATGAAGCGTCTGGATATTTGGGAAAACGAGGGGCTGGGAAGCATTGATATCAGCCAAAATCCCGGCCTTCAGTACTATAACTGTGCCTACAATGATGTGACGAGCATTGATGTAACCCACAATCCTGAGCTTACGAAGCTGATCTGCAGCTATAATCAGATCAGCACTTTGGATCTTTCCAACAATTCCAAGCTGGTATATTTGGATTGTGCATGCAACAACATCAAAAAACTGGATCTGAGCAAAAATCCCAAGCTTCGCTTTTTGCAGGCCTTTACCAATCCCTTCCGGAACCTGGATATCGGACACAATCCCTATCTCATCAAGACCTACAGGGAAGGTACCAAGAAAAGTGAATATGCCGTATGCAAGGGCCATTCCTGGACCATCGACTATGGCGGGGATACCTCCACGGGAGGAGATAACATCTTTTTCCTTTGCTTTGATGATGCGGTAAAGCTGAAGTGCAAAAGCGCCGGGACGCAAACGACATCCGCTGTGGATGATCCGGAAACGCTCGGTGATACGAAGCAGCTTCTGACCCGGGAGACAGTTGCAGTGATCCTGTACCAGATGGCAGGAAGCCCGAATACAAAGGGGCTGAAAAGCCGTTTTACCGATGTGGAAGAGGGGGCCTGGTATGAGGATGCCCTGCTCTGGGGCGAAAAGAACAAGATCTGCACCGGATATCCGGATGTTTCCTGTGATACCTTTGGTGTGGGGATCTACATTTCCAGACAGGATGTGGCGCTGATGTTCATGCGGTATTCGGAGCTGATGAACTATAAGAGGTCCATAGACTTTGGCAGGAGCGATGATTACCTGGACTATTTTGAGATCGACTTTGATCATTGGGAGGCTGTTTGCTGGGCAGCAACCTGGAACCTGATGGACGGCAAGGGGGAAAAGGGCGCACCCAAGGAAGAGCAGCGTTTTGATCCTCTTGGCAAAGCAACCCGGACCGAGTTTGAAGAAACCATGCTGAGAATGCTGGAGAAAAACGGAGAGTCCTCCGGCAGCTTTAAAAAGATCTATCCGGCGGTTTTGAAGCAGGCACCTGTATATGAGGTGGTGAAGGATGAAAAAACAGGGGGCACCTTTACCCTTTCGACGAGTCAGGGAAAAAGCGAAGTCATTTATGCGGCGCCCACAGATAAAAGCGTATCGGAGGTAACGGTTCCGGATACGGTTTCCGTAGGCGGCAAGAAGGTAAAGGTAACTGCCATCGCGGCCAATGCCTTTAAAAACAACAAGAAGCTGAAAAAGATCACCATCGGAAAGAACATCCAAAAGATCGGCGCCAATGCATTTTTCGGCTGTAAGAATCTGAAGACGGTTGTGATCAAAACCAAGAAGCTTCGAAAAAAGACGGTGGGAAAGAACGCTTTTAAGAAGATCAACGCCAAAGCAAAGATCACCATTCCGTCGAAAAAGCAAAAGACCTATAAGAGTCTGCTTAAGGCGAGGGGAATTACCGGCAAGAGACAGACTATTACAACAAAATATGGGCAAAATTGATTCATAATGTGCTGTTCTTTTTCCCGGCTTTGAGATAAAGTATCTATGGCTGAGAAAAAGAAGAAATAATGATTTATCAGGAAGGGAATATGGTACAGAAATTTATAACCTATGTAAAAGAGCAAAGGCGCCGTATTATCATGTCGCTGGCAGGTGTCATCATCTGCGCGGTCAGCGTGGGCGTTTTCAAATTGGCAGCCCTTGGAGTGGATCCTTTTCAGTCTCTCATGAGCGGCCTGGATTCCATGATCCCCATTCAGTTTGGTACGCTGTATGTGATCGTAAACGTGATCCTGCTTTTGTTCAGCATCTTTGCGGACAGGCACAACATCGGCATTGCCACCTTTATCAACCTGTTTTTACTGGGATATATCACGCAGTTTACCTATGATTTTTTGCAAAAGATGATCCCGGATCCTTCCATGATTTTGCGGGTGATCTGTCTGCTTATCGGCATTGTAGTGATCTGCTTTGGCTCAGCCTTGTATATGACTGCAGATCTTGGAGTTTCCACCTATGATGCAGTGGCTATTGTAATGGCGAATAAGTGGAAATGGGGGAAGTTTAAATACATCCGGATCTGTACGGATCTGGTTTGCGTGATCCTGGGCTGCGTTTTGTTTGTTCTGGCGGGCAATCCCATTGGAAAAATCCCCACCATTGCGGGAGTTGGAACCATTATCACTGCTTTTTTCATGGGGCCCCTCATTGATCTGTTTAATGTGAAGATCGCCAGACCGCTGTTGAACTCTAAAAAAGCATGAGTTTGCTGATAATATTTATGATCTTCTTCCTTCGGAGGTCTCTCCCTCGAAAGAAGGATTCCGCAAACGATCATCGCAAATGCTGCGATCGCAATTATGATTCCGATAACAAGTCCGTTTGAAGTATTCTCTTCTTC
>JAEEKV010000249.1 GCA_016282595.1 Lachnospiraceae bacterium | reverse complement strand
CGACAGGGTAGAATCATACTATCGCGCAATGATACTATAAACAAAGAAAAGAAGGTGTCCACGGAGCGGCCCCTGCCTGATTCCGTTTCTTTCGATACGGTGTATGTGCCCGGCAAGGTGGAGGCCGTCAGTTTTGCAGGCGGCAAAGAAATCAGCAGGAATGAACTGATCACCGCAGGTGCACCTAAACAGATCCGACTGATCCCGGAAAAAACGGTAGCCTGTGCCGATGGCCATGATCTGATCTATGTAAGAGTGGAGATCACAGACAGTCTGGGGCAGGTGGTGCCGGATGCCCGTATCCCTGTAACTGCCGAAGTATCGGGCAAACTTACCCTGGCAGGCTTTGGATCCGCAGATCCCATAACGGAGGATGTTTACACTGATACAGACTCTGTCACTTTCCGTGGACGAGCCATAGTTATACTGCGGGCCGGTTATGAGGCAGGAACTGCGGCTCTTAAAGTGACTGCTCAGGATCTGGGATGCGCCGAGATCACCCTGTTTCAAACTATTTTATCGTGTTGATGTACTCGGAAGGAGAAATCCCCTCGACCTTTTTGAAAACTTTACTGAAGTAGAATTCGCTTCCGAAACTCATCTGATCTGCCACCTCATAGATCTTCAGGTGTTCTTCCTGCAACAGGCGCTTTGCTTCCTGGATCTTACTGTAATTTATGTATTCATTAAAGCCCAGATTGCTGTATCGGCCAAACAACTGACTTAAATAACTGGTGCTTATGCTAAACTGTGCAGCCACCTGGTTTAATGTTATCTTTTCGGAAATGTGATCGTGAATATAGTTTTTGACATCAAACACGATCTTGTTTTTGTAGTCTTTTGTCCGTTCGTCAAAAAACGTACAGATCCCGTCGGAAAAGGTTTTTAGCCAGGCGACGATCTGGGAAGTGCTCTGCTGCCTGTAGATGGACATATATCCGTCAGGCGTACCGGAAAAAATGGTATTCAGAGTATCTGCACCATCTGGTAACAGTGAGATCGCAAGATATAGTATATTGATGGCCGCATCCAGGGCCTGAACATAATGATGGGAGTGGGATTCGATCAAAACGCAGATGGAATCCACTGTATCGGAAAAAATAGCCGAATTGTATTCTTCAAAGGCTCTGGTCAGGTTCTCCTTAAAAAGGGAGAAGTTGAAAGCATCATGAGGCAGCGGCTCTTCGGATCCGAAATAGGATATGGGATCTAAGGGGCCGGCCTGGCGGTAGGCCAGACGTGCACACTGGTAGGATTCACAAAGGGAAGAGGGAGAATAGCAGACTGCACCCACTCCGCATATAAAATCCACATTGCAATAATTATTGATGCTGCTTCGGATCTTTGTCAGTACAGTTGCTATTGTCTGCTGGACTGAGGCTGTATCTGCCTGAAACGCTTCCATATCACCTTCGTCGAAGGTGATCAGCAGGGCAAAATGCGTCAGATCCAGGGAAATGGTCAGGCAGTGATAGCTTTTTTCAAATAGTTCATTCAGCAACTGAAGGGAGCCGTTTATGAGGGTGACATAGCCTTCTCTGAACACAGGGTTATTTAATTCAAAGGAACCATAGCAGCAAAGGAAAGCCTTGTGATCCAGATCGATGTGCAGATCCTTTGCCTGAAGATACAGCTGCTCTTCGGATTCGAACATATTGTTGAGCAGATTGATCAGGAATTTTTCTTTGTAAATGTACAGAGTCGGGGAGCTGACCTGTTTTATGAATTCTTTCTTTGAAGTATCGTTTTCCTCTAAATGGGCGATGGATTTCCGGATCACATTTTTTAACCCATCGGATGTGAGTTCCACTTTTACCAGGTATTCCAGCACCTGATTGCTGACAGCCTCTTTGGCGATATGAAAATCCTCGTAACTTGTGAGCAGTATGAAGACAGGGCGCTTATAACCATACTGTTCACGCGCTTTTTTGATGAATTCCAGGCCGTCCATGACGGGCATTTTAATGTCTGTGATAACGATGTCCGGATCGTGGATTTTCAGCATATCCAGAGCAATCTGTCCGTTGGGGGCAGAGTCGCAGATTTCCGTATTCAGTTCTGACCAGTTCAGCATGGATTTGATCCCGGCCTGCACTAAGGGCTCGTCATCCACGATAAGCACTTTATACATTTATTTTCTCCTGGGAATGATCACTTGCATCGTTGTGCCTTTATGGACTGTTGAGTGTATGGAGATACCGTATTGTTCACCAAACTCATACTGGATCCTTTTATGGACATTACTGATGCCGATTTCTTTAAAAAGATCATTTTTATCTTTGGCAGAACCTTCAAGGATCCCGGATAACTTTTCTTCCGAAATCCCCACGCCGTCATCGATCACTTCAATACTGATATCTTCTCCCACATAGGACAGGTGAATACTGATCTTTCCAATCCCGCCCTTGGGTTCCAGACCGTGAAAAATAGCATTTTCCACAAGTGGCTGGAGGGTAAACTTTACGATGGTGTAATCCGTGATGGAGGCATCCTCTATGAGGGTTTCAAAACTGATCATTCCGCCGTACCGGTAGTTTTGGATCGTAAAGTAATCCTTCACAAGGGCCAGTTCCTCGGAAATGGGAATGAGAAGGCTGTCCCCCTTGGAAATGTTCCGCAAAAGGCTGGCCAGAGCGGTTGTCATTTCGGCGATCCCCGTGGCCCCCTGGATGGAAGCCATCATTTTGATGGAGTTTAAGGTGTTGTATAAAAAATGCGGGTTGATCTGGTTTTGTAAGACTTTGTATTCCAGATCCCGTTTCTGTTTTTCATTTTCCAGTCTCGTACACAGCAGGGCATCTATGCTTTCGGACAGGTCATTGATCCCTTTTCCGATCTCTCCCAGTTCGTTGCTCCATTCGATGGAGGGGTCCCTGGAAAAATCCCCGGCAGCAGTATCATTTATCTTTACACGTATTTTTGACAGGAGCCTGTGATAATTACGGTCAGAGTATACGGACAGTGCGATCCCCATGGCAAAAATAAGGATCAGGATCACTGCAAGCATAAGGATATAGAGGTTTAACTGGGTGTGCAGGGTTGTGGGTGAAACTTCCTGAATGAGGAAGCAGTTTTCCATGTTCAGCTTTGTGGAGATATAGGTATGCTTTCTGTTGTTGATGTTCCCTCTTAAAATGGTCATATCCTCGGACAGGGGGTAGGTTTCATCCACTTTTGAAGGCAGGGGAGAGGGGGACATTTCGGTCAGGGTACCATCATCAAACAGATACAGATGATCACATATCAGAAGATAAAGCCGGCTCCCATCATCCATGTGATATTTTTTCATCTGGTCCGTAAAGAGGTTGGTGGAAAATTCCAAATACAGATAGCCTCCCTGCTTTGAATTGAACTTGTAGGTGATGGGACGGATGATGGGAATGACAGAGTGAGACTGCCTGGGCAGAAAGGGATCATAGATGATCCCCACGGAAAAATCGTATGCTTCCGCACCGGAGAGCTGCTCAAAAAAGGAAAGCTTCGGAATAGCTTCGGCCAGATCCACAGTGGTGGAAAAGGTAGACTGGCAGGCCTGCAGAAAATGAGAGTCGGAAATGATCACACATCTGGGGATGTATTTGTTCACTTCATTATTTTTGTATTCTTCATACAGGCGGTCATAGGTATTAATACTGAGAACCGCCCCGGGGGCATTGCCCGCATTTACATAGTCCGCGATATTGGAACTGCTCTGGCAGTAACGGGCCATTCTGTAGACCCCGTTGATGTCGGAATTGATGGCTTCGTTTAAATTGGCCAGATTGGTGGCGGTGGAATTGAGCAGTGCATTTTGCAGATAGTTTCTGAACAGATAATAGCTGAGCAGGCTGATGATGACGCATATGATCAGGGTGCTGGCAAGGGTCATAAGCAAAAATCTGCGCTGAAGAGGTCCGCGTACCAGCTTGTGTCTGCTATTGTCCGTAGGATGATTTACATCTTTTTTCAGTAGATTCATTTTAATTCCCGATCATAGCATTATAAAATAAGGACTAATGGAATTATAACATAGGAAGCTGAAAACGATTAAACTGATGGTTGCCGGGGGATATAATCCAATAAAAAATTGTATGCCAGTGAAAAATAGTATATCTGTTTTGGAAGATCCGAAAAAATATTGAATGATTTGAAAAGTTATTGAATGTTTTGTGAAAAAAGCAACTGATAAACTTTACTCGTAAGGCAACATCAAGGTACTTGATGGGATTAACAGTATGGTTAAAAGGAGGATGAAATGAAAAAGAGATTTTTAAGTACGCTTCTTAGTGTAGCAATGGTATCTGCTCTGCTCACCGGCTGCGGTACACAGGAAGCAGCAACTTCCACAGACACAGCAGCGCCTGCGGATACAGCACCTGCCGCAAAAGAAGAAGTGAAGCAGGAAGCTGCCACCACAGCGGAAGCAGCAGAGGAAAAGGCGGAGCCCGTTACCCTGAAGTGGGCGATCTGGGATGAAAGCCAGACACAGTACTGGGGGGACATCAAGGCTGCATATGAAGCTGCAAATCCCAATGTGACCATCGAAATGGTGGATCTGGGTTCCACGGATTATATGACAGTGCTGGCAACCGAACTGTCAGGAACCGGTTCCGATTTTGATGTGGTAACTGTAAAGGATGTACCCGGTTATGCAACCCTGGTACAGAAAAACGTGATCCTGCCCCTGGACGACTACATCAGTGCGGATGGAGTGGATCTGTCTCAGTATGCCGGAGCTACGGATCAGGTGGTGGTAGACGGAAAACTGTACGAACTGCCTTTCAGAAATGATTTCTGGGTACTGTTCTACAACAAAGATCTTTTTGATGCAGCAGGTGTCAGCTATCCCACAAATGATATGACCTGGGAAGAATATGATGCACTGGCAAGACAGCTTGCGGATCCTACCTTTGGTGAGCAGGTATATGGCTGCCATTATCACACCTGGAGATCCACCGTTCAGCTGTGTGCCGTACTTGATGGCAAGCATACCATTCTGGATGGCAACTATGATTTCATGAAGCCCACCTATGAAATGGTTCTGAATCAGGAAAAAGATGGCATCTGCCGTTCTTATTCCGATCTGAAGACAGAAGGACTTCACTATTCCGCAGCTTTTTCTGCCGGTGATACCGCTATGCTGAACATGGGTTCCTGGTTTATCGCTACCCTGATCAGCAACCTGGCATCCGGAGAATATGATTCTTCTCTGTGCGGAAACTGGGGTATTGTAAAATATCCTCATGCGGAAGGTGTAGAGCCCGGATCCACCCTTGGTACCATCACCGGACTGGCTGTTACCACCGTATCCGATACTCCCGATGCAGCATGGGATTTTGTGAAATGGGTATCCGGTAAAGAGGGCGCAGCGGTTATGGCTTCTTCCGGTAACTTCCCTGCCATCATGACAGCCGAAGTAAAAGATGCCATTGCAGCAATGGATGGTTTCCCTCAGGATGCAAATTCCAAGGAAGCTCTGAACGTATCCAACCTTTATCTGGAAGTACCTTACGGCGACAATGTATCCGAGATCAATTCCGTTCTGGATACCTATCACGGAGCCATCATGAGCGGTGAAATGAGTATCGATGAAGGCATCAGCGCCATGAACGACGAGGTCAGCAAACTGCTGAACCAGTAAACAACAGCAGAACGAACTTGTTAAGATCAGAGGTCACTTCATTTGAAGTGGCCTCTGCTTAAAACGGAAGAGGTAAGTATGGGTGAACGATCAGCCACACCGGCTAAAAGGACAGGATTGAGCCGGCAAGCAAACCGGAATTTAATAGCTTATACATTTATAGCCCCCAACTTTATCGGGTTTTGTGTTTTTACACTGGTACCTATGGTATTTGCTTTTGTGCTGGCATTTATGAAATGGGATGGATCCAATCCTTTCCATTTTGCAGGACTGAGCAACTTTACAAGACTGTCAGGTGATACATTTTTTAAAGCCGCATTAAGAAATACGGTGATCTATTGTCTGGGAACCGTTCCTTTAACAATGATCGCTTCCCTTGCTCTGGCTATTTTACTGAATCAGAAAATAAAAGGCCGTGGGATATTCAGAACACTGGCTTTTTTCCCATATATCGCATCCCTGGTGGCCATTACATCGGTTTGGAAAATGCTGTTCCATCCCAGTAAAGGCCCTATCAATAATATCCTTTTCAATGTATTTAAAGTCAGTCAGGATCAGCTTCCGCAGTGGTTCACGGGGCATCTGGTCCTTTTGTCCATGATCCTGTTTTCGGTCTGGAAGTATATGGGCTATTACATGGTGATCTACCTGGCGGGACTGCAGAGCATTCCTTCGGATCTGTATGAAGCCGCATCTTTGGATGGAGCCGGAACATGGGGGAAATTTAAATACATTACCTGGCCCCAGCTAAGAGCCACTACATTTTTTGTGATCGTGATGCTTACCATCAACTGCTTCAAGATCTATGATGTGGCCATCATGCTGGCAGGCGGCGGTAGCGGGGAACTGACACCCTCCGGAACGGTCCTTGTGTATTATATTTATCAAAAGGCCTTTATTGACTGGGATCTGGGATATTCAAGCGCTGTTGCCATGGTATTGTTTGCCATCGTTCTGATCGTAACACTGGTGCAGTTCAGACTGGAAGCCAAGCAGGATTCGTAAGAGGGAGAGAGACGTGTATGAAATCAAAACGAAAAAATGCCATTGTCGGTAAGATCATCATATACACCATCCTGATCTTGCTGGCCGCATTGATGATCATCCCTTTTTTGTGGATGTTATCGGCGTCCATTAAAAGTGACAGAGAAGTATTCAAGATGAACCCTTTTGTGTTCATCCCGAAGGTGCCCAAATGGAGCAACTATCATGACATCTGGACCAAGATCCCCATGTCCGTATTTGTGCGGAATACTACGGTATTGACGTTGGTCGTAACATTCCTGCAGCTGCTGACCTCCAGCTTTGCGGCATACGCATTTGCAAAACTGGACTTTAAGTTCAGAAAGGGACTGTTTCTGGCATATATTGCCACCATCGCCATGCCGTGGCAGGTTTACATGGTGCCCCAGTTTATCATGTTCCGTAGGATGGGATTAAACGATAAACTTCTAGCCATGGTCTGCCTGCAGGCATTTTCAGCCTTCGGTGTTTTCATGATGAAACAGTTTTACGAAGATATACCGGATGAACTGTGCGAGGCTGCCAGGATCGATGGCATGACGGAATACGGTATCTATGCCAGGATCATGTTGCCGCTGTCAAAGCCTGCGCTGTCCACACTGACGATCTTTACCTTCGTAAACACATGGAATGACTATCTTGGACCTTTGATCTATTTACGAAGCGAATCCAAAAAGACGATCCAGCTGGGTCTGAAAATGTTTATTTCCCAGTATTCTTCGGATTACGGGCTGATCATGGCCGGTTCGGTATTGTCTCTGATCCCGCTGATCCTGGTATTTCTGTTTTTCCAGAAATATTTTGTGGAGGGCGTTGCCGCCACCGGCATCAAGGGCTGATAGATCCATGTATGAAGCACTCCCCAGGGCATTTTGCCCTGGGGAGTTTTTGTGTGCGATATCACAAAATGCAAACTTTCTATCACAACTGCAATTGAAAGAGGATATTCTTGTTGCTATGATGAAATTGTTGAAAGTGAACAATGAAAAGTGCAATAGCACATTAAAATGATACAAAATGCACACGCGGAGATTGCGGGGCGGCGCAAATATTGCGAAAACCACTTAAATACTGACGAAGCTGCTGGCAAGTTTGCTACTGCTTCCCGAGTCTTTGAGTCGATCCCGATATTCCCTGGGAGTCATGCCGTAGAGTTTTTTGAAACTCCTGTTAAAGCTGGAATAATCGGAAAAGCCTGCTTCGGTACAGGCAGTCAGGATGCTCTGGCCTTCGGCAAGGGCGTCACGGAAGGCCTGCATGCGCAGCGCCGTAATGTACACGTGGATGCTCTGACCGGTGTATTCCTTAAAGACTCTGGAAAGATGTTCTCTGCTGACAAATGTGTGTTCCACAAGATCATTGGTGCACAGCTCCGGCTCTTTAAAATGAGCCTCTAAGTATTCCAAAGCTTTGGTAGCAAGGGTACTGGTGGAGTCGGGCGTGGCGGATAAGCATTCGGCTACGGCCTGATCGATGATCATCATAAATTCCGATAACTGGGAACGGAAGGCAATGTCCCGGTGAAAATCCGTAAGCTCGGTACTTTTGTTCATCCGTTCAAACAGACCCCGAAGGTTCCAACGGGAGATGGCCTTGGAACGGAGCAACAGAATATCTCCGCGGCCCAGGGTGTCTTCCACATGAAGATCCTTGCAGAGTGCATTCCAGTAATCCGCATCGATCTGGGTGATGATCCGCTCGTAAGGTGTTTCCATATTGTCTGCATAAAAGGTGTGATACACCTCTGCGGGGATGAGGATCATGTCCCCGGCATAAAGATCATACACGTTACCGCCGGAAGAGTAATGGACCTGACCGGCAAGGGGCAGGATGATCTCGTAGTAGGGATGAGAATGTACGATGGAATATTTGTATTCCACGTTGGTATACAGCGCAACCTCAATGGGATG
>JAEEKV010000248.1 GCA_016282595.1 Lachnospiraceae bacterium | reverse complement strand
CTTATGTGGCAAAAGGGATCAATGATGGTACGCTGCCGCAGTTCTGGGAGGATGAGAACTGGAACACGACTTATTACACGTTCAGGCTTATGGTGGATCTTGATCTGTCCGCTCATCAATGGATGCCCATCGGTTCTTCTTTTAATCGAAAATTCACAGCAACTTTTGACGGACAGGGTCATACCATCACCGGAATGCAGATAGGAACAAGTGATCATCCGTATAGTGATGGTTACTATGTGGGTTTGTTCGGGAATGTTTCAGGTAAGATTACGGATGTAAAAGTCGAAGGATCTGCTATTTACGCTGATGTACCTTCAGGCGGAAGCGAAACATATGCCGGACTGATCGCCGGGTCTCTTAACGGAAGTAAAGCGCTGATCACCAACTGCGAAACTGCCGGATCGGTATACACAGCCGGAACCACTGGGAGCAACAGGGCATACGGAACGGCAGGCGGTGTTGCGGGTAATGTTTCACAAGGCACGCTTGAATTGTGCCGTGCAAATGTAACTCTCGGTGTCACGACTAATGACCGTTTGTCAGCTTTGGGTGGCATCGCCGGAGTAGCCGGATATGATACAACGGCGAAAGTGCAGAATTGCGTTGCGGCAGTAACTCTTGATCTTCCGGAAGATTACAATGGCAGTTATTCAGAAGTGGACGGCTTGCTTGGAGTTAACGGAGGATACAGCGCCCTTGCCAACAGCTTTGCATCTATTGATTATGGTAAGAATTATAAAATTAGTTTTCCGAGATATAAATATGAGACCAGGACCAATATTGCCTATGCTGAGAAAAAAGGCGATCCATCTGTCTCGGAGAATTCCACCTATGCGGAGCAGTATCGTTATCTGGATGGTACGATGGATGACGAAAACTATTTGGACCAGCAGGTGATGACTGTGGACGAGATGAAGTCCGACACTTTCCTTGCAACCCTGAATACTGCGGTAACCAATATGGAAGGAGCTGCATCCTGGAGCATTGATGCAGGAGAAAATGACGGCTTTCCGAATCTGAAAGCAGCAGGTCTTCATCAGTTTTGTAAGGTTACGTTTACTTCGAATGGAACAACTTACCAGACAGCAAATATTATCAGCGGATCCACTGTAGCCGAACCTCAGCCACCTGCAAGGGAGGGGTATAATTTCCTGTACTGGTATAGCGAAGATGAGAATACCGCATACGATTTTGAAACTCCGGTCACGGGAAATCTTGAATTGAACGCAAAGTGGGATCCGCATATCTACACTATCAATTTTGATAGCAAAGGCGGCAGTTATATCTATCCGCAAAGTGTAGCAAGGGATCAAAAGGCCGCGGAACCGGATCAGCCCAAGAAAAAGGGAGCCGCATTTGGCGGTTGGTATACGGACAGTGCGTATGAAAATGCGTTCAGTTTTGACACGCCCATAATTCAGGATATGACCCTCTATGCAAGGTGGTTAGGAGCCGCTTCTGTCATTTCCGTATCCGGTCGTGTGACAGACAAAAGTTCCGGCGAAGGTCTTCGGGGTGCTGCCGTCGCTTTGAATAATGGATTGAATGCCAATACAGATGAATTTGGTTATTACAGGATCTCGGATGTGGCTGAGGGAAGTTATACCATTACTGTCACAGCACCGGGCTACACAGCACAGAGTCAGGATAACTTCGAAGTCAGTGGACTTTCCGCAGGCTATGATGCGGCTCTTGAGAAAAAAGACGAATCGACAGGTGCCCAGACGGTTAATGTTTATGCGACTGTAAGCTGTGTCTATACCGGTTTGATGCTTGAAGGGGTGACCGTTAAGGCGGTAGGTGCCGGTGATCTTGGTACGTACACCCAGACTACGGATGAAAACGGATTTACCCTGTTTACGGGCCTTCCCACCGGAAGTTATACATTTTATATTAATCAGACCGGGCGTCCCGGCTGGGTGAGTTATACTTCTCAGGCAACGCAGATGGCCGGTGATTATAACTTAAATTGCCAGTTAAAGCCCATTTATCAGCCTCTTACTGTAAATGTCAGGGGCAGTTATGATCCCGTAACCGAGACGGCAAACGTTCCTCTTGCGGGAGCAAAAGTTACCGCTATCGGAGTAGATCCGAAGAATGAAGAGAAAGAACTTGTGCGCTTAAGCGGAACGACCGATGAGAACGGAAGTTTTACCTTTGACGAACTGGTTCCCATTACCTGGAAAATCCGGAGCAGTGAGTTTGCCTATACGGAGACGGAGGCTACCATTTATTCCAACGGTGCCGGAAAACTTTCGAAGAGCGATGTGACGCTGACACTTCCCTTTGAAGAGTCATCACTTTCCGTAGATATGGAATCTGTTTATGAAGATCCGGACATCTTTAAGACAAGCAAGGATGATCTCAATTCTCGTTCCCTCGAAGTCGAGTTGGCAGGCGTTGTGGGTACGACGGCTGAGGGTATTATCCGTAAAGCAAACCTCAATGAGCAGGGGAAAGCAGTTTTCACAAAACTGATGCCCGGCAGTTATCGAATGACCGCATCCGGTGCGGCGAAGAAGAATGTAGATATTACATCCGGGGACGGCAAGGAGATCTACGGTCAGTCTTCGTCGAAGAAGTATTTTGAGGTGGAATTTGACGGAAGAGGAACCGCAAATGTGGGGCTTTCTCAGAATGCTACGGCAACGCTGACGCTTACCCCTTCTCCGGTAAGTTTTTCGGGAACTCTTTATAAATCCGATATGAATGCGGATGGTTCGGTTACCACGGCTGTATTGCCCAAT
>JAEEKV010000247.1 GCA_016282595.1 Lachnospiraceae bacterium | reverse complement strand
CACGACACCTATATGCTTCTGAAGGGTGTAAAGGAAAAGGGCAGAGCAAATTGACCGTATCAAGGTCGAGATGGAACGCAGACTTCGTAAGGAGGAGCATATGAAAAAAAGAACAGGGATCAGAGTTTTGGCTTTTTCTATGGCGTTTATACTGACAGCAGCCGGCTTCATGGAACCCTTTGCCGAGACCACGCAGATTTATGCCGGTGAGCATAAGCAATCTGCGAAAGAAGAGGATCTGTCTTCCGAGGCGGAGCCTGTTATAACACCGCTGACATACTGGGACTATCATACCGATGAATTGTCAGATGGGGTAAATACCCATGAATATATTGTTTTGGACAAGTATAAGGGGCCTGCCTCTGGAAAGGTGACCAGTATTATGATCCCTGCCTATATTGAGGATGGAGGCAGAGAATTTCGCGTTTTGTTAAAGAGCATGGGAGGCGTGGAACGAAAAGCGGGAGCACAGCAGGCGGCAGGCGCACTGGATGACCTGGAGTATATTTCCTGCGGGGAGGGGCTTGAGATTGGCGGCCCCGGAGTCTTTGCATACTGCTACAACGTGAAACGGTTTTACCTTGGCGGGGCAATGCCGCTTGGAACAGTGACGGATTTTTCACGAATGTTCAAGGATTGTAAGAGCGCAAGACAGATTGACTTTTGCACGGAAAGCAATACGGAAAAACTCACTGCTCTTACCGAGATGTTTATGGGCTGCAGTTCTCTGGAAAGCCTGGATCTGAAGATGATTGCGGATGCGCAGAATGCAACGGATGTCAGAAGGATGTTCGCAGGCTGTAAAAACCTGCAGACGATTCTTTCCGGAGGGATTTCGGTTCTGGGAGATGGACTGTCGGAAGGCTTTGTAAAGAGCCGGGACAATACCGTTGACGGGGAGCCGGGGGATTCCGATATGTTTCTCGGATGTGAAAACCTGGTTGGCGGCCGCGGGACAAGCTGCGACGGCGTTTCCGTGTTGGGCTCTCAATTAGCGGTTGTAGATTCAGATTATGAGACCGGGTATTTTTGTTCATATGAGGAAGCACCTGTTCTGGTGACGGAGTCTGGTTTTACCTATGAACTGGATGCGGAAGCAGGTATCATCTATCTGAAGGGGATTAAGGAAACTACATTTTCCTATGTGGCCCTACCGGAGGTGGTCATTCAGATTCCCTCCTATATGAGTATCGGAGAGCGGGAGTATCGGGTTTGCCTTCAAAGCTATTTGCCGAAAGAGGGAGATACCAGCGTCATTGTAAACAAGACAGGTGCTATCATTCTGGGACATGAGGTGCTGCTTCCGGAGGATGCAACAGAGCTCTTTGCCGGATTGTCATACCTTGACCGGCTGGATATCAGGCTGGCTGATTTTTCCGGGGTGAAAAAGATGACTGCCATGTTCAGTGAGTGCAGCCAGCTGGAATCGATCGATCTTGAAGGGATTGATACCACAAGCTGTGTGGATATGAGCAACCTGTTTTACGGCTGTTCGAATCTGCGGTATATCTATGGCCTTACGTTTGATACGAGCCATGTCACCACCATGGCCGGGATGTTTTCCGGGTGCTCCAGCGTGAATCATCTGGATCTGTCCGGCTTTGATACCTTAGGTGTAAAGAACGTCGAGGGAATGTTCTCCGCGTGTGCAGCGCTTACCACGATTTTTGCTTCCGATACGCTGACTGCGGATTCCGTTGAAAATAAGGAGGCCGGGATTTTTGCCAACTGTAACGCCTTGAAGGGCGGAAAGGGGACCACCTGGTCCGCATCGGCAAAGGATGCAGAGCTGTTTCGCATTGACCGGGGACCGGACGAGCCGGGGCTGTTTACCAGAAAGATCGTGATCCGGGATATTTCCTATCCCTTTGCCAATACCTATGATGGCTTGAAATACAAGGAGGGCTACAGCATTCCCATTGCCAGATATCGTTCGGTATTTGGCAGCAAGGGGGATTTCATGCATTATTTCTATGATGAACCCTGGGGCGGAAGCTGCTATGGCCTGTCTGCAAGCAGTGCCATGTTTATGGGAAACAACGGGATCGGACTTTCCGACTATGCAAAGAACGCTGACAGACTGTACAATACCGCCATCAAGGGAGACGGCGACCCGGATGTCTCCGGCGATGCGCTTAAGCGGTTTATCGAGGAAATGCATCTTTCCCAGTATGATGTAAGGGTGCAGCTTTGCTATATCTTAAATGAAGGTGACCAGGCCTGCATGGATGCAATGAGAAAGGAAAAGGGTAAGAACCCGATGATCATCGGACTGTTCGGCCCGGAGGGTGGTCATGCGGTTCTGGCTTATGATTATGATTTTACCTCTGAATATGGTTACATTTACATCTATGACAGCAACTGGCCCGGAGAGACAAGAAAGATCACCTTTGGGCATGAGGGCGACGGATATGTGGATGGCTGGTACTATGATCTGGGCGGCGAAGGGATCAATGCGCCAATCTGGGGTACGATGAATGTACCTGACAGTGTGGCAAAGGAAAGCTTTATCACCTTTATTCCCTATGACATCTATTCTGCAGTTTACATGGACAAGGGGCTTTACAATGATGCGGAGTGGATCATAGAAGACGGAGATGATACGGAGTGGACAGCTGCGGATGAAGAGGCGTATCTGGACTGGGCCTGGAGCGTTGCGGAGGAGATGCTGTATCAGGAAAAGCCCTGGACGGACGAAGAGGAGGAACTGTATCAGGAGCTGGGCGGACCGGTTACGGAGGATCAGTATAACGCGGCTCCCTGGAGCGATCAGGAAGAGAAGTGGTATGACGAGTATGGCTATGCAGAGGATGATGATTACACGTGGACCGATGCGGATGATCAGCTGCTGGAGGATTACGGCGTAGCGCCTGCAAATGATCAGGCGTATGAGTGGACCGAGAAGGATGAGCAGTTGTATTCGGATTTTGAGCCGGCTGATAAATCGGACAATACCTACAACTGGACCGAGGAGGATGAGAAGCTATATCAGGCGTATGGCACTGCTGAAAAAGAGGATGTCGGATACGACTGGAAAGATTCGGATGAAGAACTGTTTCAGACCTATGGGGTGGCAGATAAGGACGATACATCCTATACATGGGGAGAAGCTGATGAAGGATGGTTCCAGGAAGTCGGAGCGGCTACGGATCATGACTATGAGTGGACAAAAGAAGATGAGGAGCTGTTTGGGGAATTTGGTGTTGTTGGAAAGGATGATACAGATTATGAATGGGATTCTACAGATGAGAGTCTGTTTAAGACCTATGGTTGTGCAGGAAAGAACGATACGTCCAACGACTGGACGGCCACAGATGAGTCCATTTATAATGTGGTAGGAGTCGGCGATGGGACGGATGCCTATGTGTGGACAGAGCAGGATGAAAGTACTTATGCCGGTCTGCTTGAGAAGGATCCTGCCACCTATACTGCCGATGAACGGGCGCTGATGCAGGCTCGTATGAGAGCAAAGATGAAATACCGTATGCGGTATCGTATGAACTATCGTATGCGTTATCGTATGCGCTATCGTATGCGTTATCGTATGCGTTATCGTATGCGCTATCGTATGCGCTATCGTATGCGCTATCGTATGAGATATCGTATGCGTTATCGTATGCGTTATCGTATGAGATATCGTATGAGGTATCGTATGAGGTATCGTATGAGGTACCGTATGCGTTATCGTATGAGATATCGTATGAGATATCGTATGAGGTATCGCATGAGATCCCAGCTGAACTATCGTATGCGTTATCGTATGCGCAGTATGCTGATCAATGAGGATACCTATACCGTTTCCGCAACAGAAGCGGGTTCCTCCAAGGTTGTGGCTACCGTGAAGGATGATGTGGTTACGCCTGTGGCCGGCAGGGAACAGGAAGTCTTCGGTATGCGGGCAATGGATTATACCCTGGGACAGAAGAAGTCTGATGCGGATGCAAGGGATCATAAGTCCGTGATCTTTGTGAAGGCAGAGGATGAATCTACCGTATCCAAGAAGGCAGGGGCATCTTCTCAGGATCCTTTGAAGGTTGCCATGATCGATAATGACAAGTATCTGAGCGTTACCTCCAAGGGCGATACCGTTACCGGAAAATTGAATGCCGAGGAAAGCGATGCCACAAAGGTTGTGCTGGATGCAGACGGAAGCATTGAGTTTGTGGGACACGGCGGTGATAAGATCACCGTTATAAAGAAGGAACAGACCGGTAAGGAAAAGAAGTTCGAGGGTGAGCTTCCCGGCAGGGAAGATACCACAGTTGGCGCTTCCATTGAGATCCGCGGTGATACCATGAACGTGGATCAGATCACGGAAAAAGCTTCCAGCGGCTTTAAGGTAGAAAAGCACTTCCATAAGCGCGTGAAACACGAAGCCGTTGCGGCAACCTGTTGCAAAGAGGGCAATAAGGAATATTACAAATGCGAAGGCTGTGGTAAATGCTTTGCCGATGCAGACGGATATGTAGCCATTCAGCTTTCCGAAACCGTGATCCCCAAGGATCCTAACAACCATGAAGGTCCCGAGGAGCTGGTAGGAAAGAAGGATGCAACCGCTACGACGGATGGCTATACCGGTGATGTTTGTTGTAAGGCCTGCGGCGCAGTGATCACCAAGGGCCAGGCTATTCCTGCATTGGGAGCAAAGCCGGCAGCGAAGGGTAAGACCATTAAGGATACAAAGACAGGATATACTTATAAGGTCACCAGCGATAATATCAAGAAGCCTCAGGTAGCCATCAAGAGCGTGCCGAAGAACACCAAGACTGTGAAGATCACGACGAAGGTCACCATTGATGGCGTCACCTATCAGGTAACAAGCATTGCGGCCAAGGCCTTCAGGAATCAAAAGAAGTTAAAGAGCGTTGTGATCCCCAGTAGCATCACATCCATTGGAGCCAAGGCATTTAACGGCTGTAAGTCCTTAAAGAAGATTACCTGTAAGACCAGCAAGCTTACGCAGAAGAAGGTAGGCGCTTCTGCCTTCAAGGGCATTTCCCCCAAAGCAGTCTTCAATGCTCCGGCCAAGAAGAAAAAAGCCTACAAGGGATTCCTGAATAAGAAGGGCTTCCCCAAGACCGGCAAAATCAAGTAAGAACACCATTCAAGGAAACCAAATAAACCATGGGGCCGGCTGCTCCATGGTTTATTAAATGTATTTCGCAGATAAAACGGAAAGAAAAAGATGATAGATAATTCGAAGCAGCAACAAAGGATCAGGAAAGCGAAGGATACCCTGATCATCATAGGAAACGGCATCATGGTGTTTGCCGTATGGACGATCATGAAAACGCTTGGGATCATGCTGGCAACAAAGCAGCAGATCATCGAATACATAAAGAATGCTTATGGTGAGGAAATGGGTCAGGTCAGCGACGCTCTCGTGTTTGGCTCCTTTGTTTTTATGATGATGTTTTTGATCTTGATCGGAGTATTGGTCAGGATTTATATCGGGCGTTCGGCGATCAGACAGGCAAAAGGAAAAAAGAAGAGCTCATTTTACCTGGTTCTGACGGCGGTGCTGATCCTGCTCGGAGTCATGTCGATCATCAGCAGCGTGCAAAAATGGATGTCCGGATATGAAACGCAGCTTGCGGTGGAGGATATATCCCTGGCATCCATCCTGATAGAGGTGACATCGGTTGTGATGTTCGTGGAACTGTTTGTGAATGCGATAAAGCTTCGATGCTATCAGAGAGAAGAAAAAAATGCAGCTTGATTTTCATTATTATGCAACCTATTGTGCAGCTTTCCTTGCGGGTTTTTCGCATGAAAGCTGTCTGGACATCGCTTATAGTGCACAGTTTGTGGATTGCTGTTCCAAAACGCTTTTGAAAAAGGTCGGGGCACAGCCGGAAGCCGCTACGACGCAGCTTCAGCTGGAGCTGATGGATGCGGATGGGGATTTCCTCGGGCTTTTGGACATTACCAGAATCTGGACGGCATTTCATTTTCTCCCGGGAGATCTGTCGGCTGATCCGGGGAGAGGCGGATGGTATTACCGCAATAAGTACCGGCTGATCTGCAACCCGAACGGAGAGCTGTTGAAGGAGACGATAGAGCTTGTCAGGGGAAAAGGCAATGAGGCTACAGGCCTGGCGATGCACATATTGGCCGATACCTGGGCACATCGATATTTTGCAGGAACGCCGTCTCTGGTCATCAACAATACGAATTACCATTTTTATGAGATTCTGCCCGGAGAAAAGGAAGAGCTTCGGCAGGTTGTTTTTAACCACAATCCCATTTCGCCGGATGATCCCGAGAAGGGGATCTACACGAACAGTATGTATCAGGGAAATGAGAATTCGATCATGAACCTCGGGCATGGAAGGGCCGGACATTTTCCGGATTACAGCTTTGCCAGGTACAAGTATATGCCGGCATGGGGAGACTATCGGGAGATCCAAAAGGACAATCCCTCCGACTATATGCAGGCATTTTGCCAAATGGTTTATGCGATGAAAAATCTGCAAAGCCCGGACGGCGAAGGCAGCTTTGAAACAGAGCAGTATGATCACAAGGCGGTTGCTCCGGTCAGGGAGCAGATCCAAAGCATTCTGGAAAAACGCCAGCTGGATGCATGTGCAGACTGGAAGGCCCTGGGAGAATCCCTTTCCGGCAGACAGATCCCTGATTTTGATATTGATGCGTATCAAAAGGAATACCAGAGCGCTGATGAAGCTGACCGTAATAAGACGGGCCTGGGGCGTTTTATCAATGCTGCACTTGCTCAAAAGAGCATGGTCTCGGAGAGAGTTATGGAGAGCAGCTTAAAGCGCAGGAGGAAAAAAGTATGACTAGAAAAAGGCGCATGCTGTATTTTTGTCAGGGGTTCTTTATGCTCCTGTTTGCCATCTTGTTTTTTGGCTTATCCGAGGAGGGGCTGCTGATCGTACTGCTGATCATCGGAATTGGAATGTCCTTAAGAGGGCTGAAGTCATTCTATTATTACCTGACCATGGCGCGTCATATGGTGGGCGGAAAAAGAACACTGTATCGGGCGATCCTGTTTCTGGATCTGGGGGTGTTCACCTTTGCGCTTGCCGATCATCCGGCTGTTACGGTCGTAACCTATATTACGATCATCAATGCATTTGCCGGCCTGGTCGGTATCCTGCGGGCCTTTGAGGCGAAAAAGCTCAGCGCGCCCCAGTGGAAGAGTAAAATGCTGGACGGTGTGGTATTGCTGGTACTGTCTCTGGTGGTGGTTGTGTATGGCTTTTTCAAGGGTCATATGCAGATCGTGATCTATACATATGCCCTGGGACTGGTCATTTCCGCCAGCCATAAGATCATCAGTGCATTCAGAAAAACGACTATTCCCTACATCGCTTAAAGTATTTCTTCCTTGGTTTTCGTTAACTGTGCATAATTGACAAATCCATCAAGGTGGGTTAAAGTATTACTTTAGGCATTAATGTTGTTTTTTCGAGGTAAGCGTATGAATCCGAAAACATTGAAATACATTATAAAAAGGATCATTCTGGCGATTTTTACGGTATGGGTGGTGATCACGGTCACCTTCTTTATCATGCACGCCGTACCCGGTGGTCCCTTCACATCTGAAAAGGCGGTATCTCCTGCGGTGCAGAAGGCCATGGAGGCCAAGTATGGTTTGGACAAACCGCTGATGACCCAGTATGTAACCTATCTGACGGATGTGGTGCAGTTTAAGTTTGGTCCCTCCTTAAAGCAGCGTGGTCGTATGGTGATCGATATCATCGCTGACGGAATGAAGACCTCTGTAAAGCTCGGTCTGATCGCAGCATTTTTGGCACTGATCATTGGGGTTGTACTGGGATCCTTTGCGGCACTGCTTCGAAATTCCTTTGTAGATCGTGTCATCATGGTAATTACCACAGCCTTTGTATCTATGCCCTCGTTTATCATGGGCTCTCTTTTGCTGGTAATCTTTGCCATCAAGAGTCATATTTTCCCGGCAAACGGTGCGACGGCAGGCGGTTTGGTTCTGCCCATCATCACCCTGATGCTGTATCCCATGTCTTATATTACCCGTCTGACCAGATCATCCATGCTGGATGTGCTGGGACAGGATTATATCCGTACCGCCAAGGCAAAGGGTGTATCCGGCGGACGGATCATTTTCGGTCACGCTCTGAAAAATGCGCTGATCCCTGTTATCACGTATTTCGGACCGATGCTGGCCTATATTGTAACCGGATCCCTGGTAGTAGAGCAGATCTTTGCTGTACCGGGCATCGGCAGAGCCTATGTTTCAAGCATTACCAACCGTGACTATACCATGATCATGGGAACCACCATTGTGCTGGCGTCCCTCATCGTGATCATGAACCTTGTCAGTGACATTTTATATAAGGTAGTAGATCCGAGAATCAATCTGGAGTAGAAAGTAAGGAGACGTTCCGACATGAAGGAAGCCCAGACTAAGCCGGTGATAGATTTTTCCCCGGCTGACGAAAAAGAAAAAGAATATATGGTCAAGATGCGACCGCAGACCACCGCATTTCAGGACGGTATGCGGCGCCTTCGGAAAAACAAGGTGGCTATGGTGAGCTTTTTTGTCATCCTGCTCATCACCCTGTCAGCATTGTTTTTGCCCATGGTTTGGCCTTATAAATATGAAGCAATGTTGGGAATGACCCCCGGAAAACCGGTGGATGCCTCATTCCAGAACCTGCGCCCCATGGAGTATTCCACAACGGAGCTTGCCAGGATGGAAGAGGGAGAAAAGATCTTCCCGCATCTCTTCGGAACGGATTCCAGCGGACGTGATTACTTCATCCGTGTGGTTTACGGTACCAGGATTTCCCTGGCAGTAGGTTTCTTTGCTTCCCTCATCGTGCTGGTCATCGGCCTTTTGGTTGGAGCCATCTCCGGTTATGCGGGAGGAAAAGTAGATCTGATCATCATGCGTATCGTGGATATCATCTATTCCCTTCCGGATATGCTCATGGTAATTTTGCTGGCAACGGTGTTAAAGCAGGTGATCGGTGACAGCCTGGATAAGACGATCCTGGCAAAGATCGGTTCCAACATCATTTCGCTGTTTATTGTATTTGCACTTTTATACTGGGTTTCCATGGCAAGACTTGTCCGTGGACAGATCTTATCCCTGCGTGAGCAGGAGTACGTATTGGCGGCAAAGGCTGCCGGGGCAAAGGGCAGCTGGGTCATCAGAAAGCATCTGATCCCGAACTGCGTTTCCGTCATCGTAATCTCCACGGCGCTGCAGATCCCCAGTGCGATCTTTACCGAGAGCTACCTGTCCTTCCTGGGACTGGGGGTTAACGCACCGATGCCGTCCTTGGGATCTTTGGCTTCGGATGCACTGAACGGCATCACGTCCTATCCCTACAGACTCGTGATCCCGGCTATTGTAATCTCCCTGATCGTGCTGTCGCTGAATCTGTTCGGAGACGGCCTAAGAGATGCGTTTGATCCGAAGTTGAAAGGATAAAGATTAGTATTTGCGGTCAGATATGGCGAATGTTGAAAAATCT
>JAEEKV010000246.1 GCA_016282595.1 Lachnospiraceae bacterium | reverse complement strand
GCCCGTTCTGATGTTTTCAAAGGCTTTGCCGATGGTGTTTACATCCAAATGGAAGATCTCCACGATGGCTGCAGTAACAATTACCGCAATGAGAGATCCGGGGATCTTTTTAAAGATCATAGGCCAGATGATCAGAATAGCCAGGGCAAGAGCACCAATCAAAAGGGCAGTCACATTGATGGTGGATAGATTGGCAAAGATGGCAGCCAGTTTTTCTCCGGTTTCAATGGGCTTTTCCCCATGCTCATAGACGATGCCGCAAAAGTCCTTGATCTGTCCGATGAACAGGGTCACTGCGATACCTGCCGTAAAGCCTGTGGTAATGGTGTAGGGGATATACTTCAGAAGATTGCCGAACCTGCAGAATCCCATGATGATCAAAAGCACACCGGCCATGATGGTAGCCACCATTAAGCCTTCCGTGCCGTCATGAGCAACGATGCCTGCTACGATGGTTGCAAAGGCCGCCGTAGGTCCTGCAATCTGTACACGGCTTCCGCCGAAGAAGGATACCAAAAATCCTGCCACGATGGCCGTATAAACACCTGCCTCCGGTCCTACGCCGGATGCGATTGCAAGGGCGATGGAGAGGGGCAGCGCAATGATGGCAACAATGATACCGGATATGATATCCTTTACCAGCTGTGCGCTGTTGTAGCTTTTCATAACTGAAAATAGTTTCGGTTTTAATTTGTCCATACAAGAGTCCTTTCCGTTTTTGCCGAAGGCTATTATATCATAAGAAAAGAAAAATAAAAGCACAGATTGATATAAAGATTGCATTTAATTAAGTTCTGACGCATAATATTGCAAGAAACGAGGAATAAAAAATATGTTACTGAAGGTACAAAGATCCATAAAACAGCTACTATGTCTTATGGGTTTGAGCATTTTTGTGATTTGCATATTGAATTGCGAAGCCGGCAGCCTGCGTACCGAGACCTATGCTGAAGAAGCAGGAAAGCCTGGAACGACAAAAAGCGATGAAGAAGATCCCTTCCCGGAGGTTTCTTCGGATGATTGGCGGCTTATGCTGGTGAACAAGCAGCATCCCATCCCGGAGGATTTCGAGGTGGAGCTGGGGCGTATTCACAACGGTCATATGGTGGATCGCCGCATTACCGGACAGCTTGACGAGATGCTGTCAGCGGCAAAGGAAGACGGAGTAAAGCTTTTGGTGATCTCACCTTATCGGACTACGGCGAAACAAAAACAGCTCTTTGATAAAAAGGTGAAAAAAGCCATGAAGCAGGGCATGAGCTATCTGCAGGCGTATAAGGAAACCGCCCAGGTGGTAACCATTCCCGGCTTTTCCGAGCATGAGACAGGACTTGCGGTGGATCTTTCCACCAAGGATCATATTACTCTGGATGCAGAATACTCCGAGACGGAAGGCGGCAAGTGGCTGTCAAAGCACTGCGCCGAGTATGGCTTTATCCTTCGGTATCCTGTGGGAAAAGAGGAGATCACAGGCATTGAATTTGAGCCCTGGCATTTTCGCTATGTGGGCAAAAAGGCAGCAACCTATATCATGGACCATGATCTGACCCTGGAGGAGTTTGTACATCAGCTTAGGGAAAAAGAAGCCAAAGACGGAAAAGTAGATAGCAAAGAAAACAACGAAGAGACAAAGCAATCGAAGAAGTTTGAGAAAAAAGATCAGAATACAAGCAGGTGAACTATATGGCAGTAAAGATGAAATATGAAGTGATAAAAACCGAGGGAAATGCAAAGCGGGCTACTGTAGAAACAGTACACGGCACCGTGCAGACTCCTGTTTTTATGAATGTAGGTACCGTGGCAGCCATTAAGGGAGCGGTGGGCACGGAGGATCTGGAAGCCATCGGGACCCAGATCCAGCTGTCCAACACCTATCATCTTCACGTGCGTCCCGGCGATGAGCTGATCCATGAGCTTGGAGGATTGCATAAATTCATGGTTTGGAATAAGCCGATTTTGACGGATTCCGGCGGGTTTCAGGTCTTTTCCCTGGCGGGACTTCGGAAGATCAAGGAAGAGGGCGTCACCTTTCACAGCCATGTAGATGGACGCAAGATCTTTATGGGACCGGAGGAAAGCATCCGGATTCAGTCCAATCTTGGTTCTACCATTGCCATGGCCTTTGATGAATGTCCCCCGGCATTGGCAGAAAGAAACTACGTGCAGCCCTCCGTGGATCGCACCACCAGATGGCTTGAGCGCTGCAAAAAGGAGATGGAGCGTTTATCCAAATTGGAGACTACCATCAATCCTGATCAGCTTCTTTTCGGTATCAATCAGGGAGCTGTTTTCGGCGATATCCGTATCGAGCATGCAAAAAGGATTGCTGATATGAACCTGGACGGCTATGCCATCGGCGGCCTTGCCGTAGGGGAAAGCCATGAGCAGATGTATGAGATGATCGAGACCGTAGTACCTTACCTTCCCAAGGATAAGCCTACGTATCTTATGGGGGTTGGGACTCCTGCAAATATCCTGGAGGCTGTAGATCGCGGTGTGGATTTCTTTGACTGCGTATATCCTTCCAGAAACGGAAGACACGGACATGTTTATACCCATACAGGAAAGCTGAATCTCTTTAACCAGAAATATCAAAAGGATATGCGTCCCATTGAAGAGGGCTGCGGCTGTCCTGCCTGCAAGCGCTATTCCAGAGCCTATATCAGACATTTACTGAAGGCAGGAGAGATGCTGGGCCTTCGCCTTTGTGTTCTTCATAACCTTTATTTCTATAACCATCTTATGAGTGAAATCAGAGATGCCCTGGATGAGGGAAGATTTGCAGCCTTCAAGAAGGAGATTCTTGAAAGTCTGGCTTCGCAGAATGTGTAGAATCTTCAATGAGCAGCAGATTCGGCTGTGGCGGTGTGCATTACTCGACGGATTTTAAGGATTGTGCCATATCAATGCGATCCAGTTTACGATTCATAAACAGATTCACCGTCAATGTAAAGAGCATAGTCAGGATCACCGAATACACAAAGCTGATTTTATGAATGGTTACTTTAAAGTGTACCATATCCACTATGATCTGCGCCATGACAAATCGGTGCAGCCAGATCCCGAGGCCCAGACCTACCAGCATTCCGATAACAGTGAGAGCGATATTTTCCCGGAAAACATACTGAGCGGTTTCGTTGGGATAAAAGCCCAGAACCTTGATGGTTGCGATCTCCCGGATCCGCTCTGTGATGTTGATGTTCGTCAGATTGTAAAGCACGATAAAGGCCAGGCCGGCGGCGGATAAGATGATCACCAGCACCACCAGATCCAAGCTCTTCATCATGTTGTTCATACGGTTTTCAAATTCCTCAAAGAGCGTGACATAGGTTACGTTCTTGTTTTTTGCGATATAAGTCTGCTGCAAAGCAGGATCGGTGTCTTCATCAAAAGTGACATAGGCAAGTGTCAGATCCAGATGGAAATCCTCCAGATTAGCGATGACGTAGTTATAAACATGGTTTTCGAATACGCCGGAAACCTCCAAAGTAACCTCGTTCATATCCTCATCCCGAAGAGTGATGGTATCTCCGGTATCGATCTGATAACGCTTTGCAATGGCCTCACACAACAGAGCTTTACCGGGCTGTGGAAGGGTGAAGGTCTTGGTTTCATCCTCACAATCCAGAAGCCTGAAAAAGTCAGTAAAATTATCCTGAGTAGGGGTAAGCAGGTTGATGTTTTTCACATGTCGATCTGTGACCAAATCTCTGGATGCAGACCCCAGCAGTGTATAGGCGGCAGTTTTTTCCGTAAGGACGGTTTCCAGACTGGGAGGAATCTTAGTCTGGGTTCCGTTTTTGAAAG
>JAEEKV010000245.1 GCA_016282595.1 Lachnospiraceae bacterium | reverse complement strand
TCCGGCTTTTGCAAAATGGCCATCTGCCCGCTGCGGATAAAGGTTAAAACCGCACCGTTTGAAGCATAGGATTTCTGGGGATTAAAATGGCTGACGGTAACGCCTGCCTTTTCCAAAAGACCGCTGAACCCAAAAAGATAAACGCATCCGCATAAAAGCAGAGCAGCGATGATGGCCTGATTTCTCCGACCCTTCCCACGGAATTTTACATTGGCAGGAAAAAAGCCCACTAAAAAGATGCCGAGAACATCCGCCGTCATAAAGATCTTCAAATGGGTATCCGGTGAAAAATGAAACCGATCCGCCACCGACAACGCCGTCCCTGCGATCAGAAGATCCGGTGCCAAAAGGGGAACCCCCCGAAAGCTCTGGGCACAGATATCCGTAACGGTAAAAACCAGCATTAATAACAGGGTGAGAATCATCCCGCCCTTTAAGTTATTAAACAACGTGGTAAAAACATACACCAACACCAAAAGAAGCAGCGGATTCAAAAGCGCCACGGGCATCATGAGCATGGACGGATCCCCGGTACAAAGCTCCATCAAATAAAATAAAACCAGGATCAATGCCACGCAGATTGCGACAAACAAACCCTGCTTCTTCCCCCAAGCCTTTGGAGGTTGTTGTATTTCTCTTTGCTTTAATTCTTCTAATTTTTCTTCCTTTTCTTCCACAATTCCTTACTCCAAATAAAACTTTTTTCCCGTCCACGAGAGGGCGCACGGCGTCCGGGGGACGCCGGCTCTGCGCCGACCGAGCAGGACTTTATGTCCTGCGAGACCGCACGAGATCCGGTGGATCTCGGCTTTGCGCCGACCGGAGCGGAGATACGAACCTTCAGGTCCGTATCGTCCACGAGAGGGCGCTGCGTGCCGGTGGCACGCGCTTAGCGCCGACCGAGCAGGACTTTATGTCCTGCGAGACCGAACCTCTTCGAAGCCCGACGGGCTTCGTACGCATAAGGGACAGGCAGATGCCTGTCCCTTATGTGTACCAACGTCCACGAGAGGATTCGAACCTCCGACCTACCGCTTAGGAGGCGGTCGCTCTATCCTGCTGAGCTACGCAGACATGTCATATGAAAAACAGCAGCCAGGCTGTTTCGCACCTAATAACTGTACCAATCTATGCCCTTTTTGTCAAGCCAGCCTAAGAAAAGTTGACCTGTCCCTGCATCCAGATCACACCCTTGAAACGCCTGCCGACCTGAGGTTCTCCCACCAGATCGGTACTGTTGATGCAAACATCGAAATACAGGTCGTTACAGCACAGGGTCATGAGCCAGATCTTTTCCTTGGACAGCGAATTTTCAAACTGCTCATAAGAGATGATCTCACCGAGGATGGAGTATTGGTCACACTCCACGCCGTAGGGCATAAAGTAGGTATCCACCAATGTCAGCACATCCTGCTTTAAAACAAGACGGGAAATGCTGGAATAGGTATCGATGTCATCCAAAGTCAGGGACTCCATGGCATCCTCGTCCCCATTCCTGGCCGCATCCATCAGCTTGCTGCGGCTGGCGGACTCTTTTTTCAACTTCCGTTTATCCGACTCCTTTTTTTCCAAAGGAAGCAGGATCCTTCCTTCGGTGGAAAGCGCCCCCAGGATCAAAGAAGTGGATGCATCCGATCCGTGTCCGGCATTCCGCCTTTTCAGATAACCGATCACATTCTGCAGATAAAAGATCAGTGAAACCCCCAGCTTCACATCATCGCAGACCCCGGCATAGGATTCTTTTTCCGCATGGCGCTCCACGGTAACTTCCTCATAGGAGCTGATCTGGGCACCTTTACAAAAGGGGAAGTAATAGCTCAGCGTCAGTTGATTATCATCACTGAATTCGCCGCGAACACCGATGCCGACACCGGGCGCAACCTCCATTAGATACTCGGAAAAGAGCATATCGCTGTCGTCATAAAGACTGATGAAATTTCTCTCATCCGCATGATGGACCACATAAGCCAAAAGATCATTGACCTCCACGCGATTTTTAAAATTGGAAAAACCGATGGCCCGCAGGTATTTATGCATGGTGTTCACCCCCTTTCTCTTTTCGGAAGGATCTGATGATCATTTTGCGTATTTTAAAATACAGATAATGGCACGGACACCATCCTTAAATCCGATCTTCTTGCCTTCCTCGCTGGTCCTGGGATGGTAGGAAATCGGAACTTCGTGGATCTTGATCCGCATCTTGGTCACCTTCGCCGTGATCTCCGGCTCGAAGCCGAACCGCTTTTCTTCAATGTCAATGCTCTGGATCACATCACGGCGAAAAGCCTTGTAACAGGTTTCCATATCCGTCAAATGCTGGTGTGTAAACAGGTTGGATAAAAAGGTCAGAAACTTGTTGGCCAGCCGGTTTGCCAGATAGCCCTTGGCCTTGCTCTTTAAAAAACGGGAGCCGTACATAACCTTGGCCTTTCCCTCAAAAATGGGAGTGACCACTTTTTTATATTCCCTCGGATCGTACTCCATATCGGCATCCTGGATGATCACCACATCTCCGGTGGCCGCGGCAAAGCCCGTTTTCAGAGCCGCTCCTTTGCCTCCGTTTTCCTCATGATAGATCACCTTGGAAACCAGAGGTGTGATCTTTTCCTTCAGGATATCCCTTGTCCCATCGGTGGAACAGTCATCCACAACAATGATCTCCTGCTGCTCGATCCCGCTGTCTTTCACTTTTTCAATGATCTTTTCGATATTGTCCTTTTCGTTATAACAGGGGATCACCACCGATAAAACTTTGCCCACAGATACTTGTTCTTCTTTCATTTGCTATACCCCACAATACGCCTTATTTTTTCGGCACCAATACCTCTTTGCCGCCCATGTAGGGACGAAGCACCTCGGGAATGGTAACGCTGCCGTCTTCCTGGAGGTGATTCTCCAAAAAGGCAATGAGCATTCTGGGGGGAGCCACTACCGTATTGTTCAGGGTATGTGCGAAATACTTCTTTCCTTCCTCATCCTTAACGCGGATCTTCAATCTTCTGGCCTGAGCGTCTCCCAGGTTGG
>JAEEKV010000244.1 GCA_016282595.1 Lachnospiraceae bacterium | reverse complement strand
CTTTGTAGCACCCAAGGAGTGGATCGACAAGCTCTTTGCCAACGGACAGGTAGCTACCAGATACTCCGATCCGGAAGGTAATCTTTCCATGGATGAAGAGTGGAACATCAACGGAAGCTATGAAGCCATTGAAGGTATCACCTCTCCTGACGGAAGGTGCTTCGGTAAGATGGCCCATGCAGAGCGCCGCGGTGACTCTGTGGCAGTCAACATCGTTGGTGAGCAGGATATGAAGATTTTCGAAGCAGGTGTAAAATATTTTATGTAAACCAACAAAAAGGCATAAAGAAAAGGAGTTCAGCAATGAACTCCTTTTTCAAAATCCTGTTGGCTTTTACTCAGCAGTCTCGGCTGCGGCGTCATCAGCAGCGGCATTGTCCGCATCGGACGTGTCATCAGCAGCGGCTGCATCGGCATCATCGGAAGATGCATCGGAGCCTGCCAGTGCGGCGTTCACCTGATCTACCACGTTGGAGGAAGCATCGGATGCTTCTGTGGTTGCCTCGGCAGCGGCTTTTTCCTGCTCGGGCTTGATGACGTTGGTGTAATAGATCAAAAAGACGGAACCGGCGATAAGGAGTGCGGCGATGATAATACCGAAGATCCAGCCCAGGATCCGCTTGGTTTTTTCTTTTTTACGAATTTGCTTTACGTTTTTCTTAGCCTCTTTGTAGGCCTCCATTTTTTTCTGGCTCATACTCAATACCTCTCTTTTTAGGATAGCCGCCCGGGATTGCAGTCGGCACAAGATGAATTATAGTAGGTTTTGGGGGAAATGTAAACAGGAAAAAGAGACTTGACAGGAAAGAAAAACGTGTTATATTTGACATAGAACAGATATAATCAAATTGGAAATGAAACAGAAGAATAAAAACGGAGGTGAGAGGTATGAACCTTGCGAAATTCACACAGAAAAGCGTAGAAGCCATTAACGGCTGTGAGAAGCTGGCCTATGAATTCGGCAACCAGGAGATCGATCAGGAGCATCTTTTATACAGCCTGGTAACCATGGAGGACAGCCTGCTGTTAAAGCTGCTGGAGAAGATGGAGATCAATCAGGAGCACTTTACCGACAGGTGCCGGCAGGCCGTGGAAAAGCGGGTGAAGGTTTCGGGCAGTGGTGCCAAGGTCTATATGAGCAAGGAGCTGAATGAGGTGCTGGTTATGGCGGAGGACGAAGCCAAGGCCATGGGAGACGAGTATGTTTCCGTGGAGCATCTCATGATCCTAATGATCAAGAAGCCCAACAGGGAATTAAAGCAGCTCTTCGGGGAGTATGGGTTGACACTGGAGCGGTTCTTGCAGGCGCTTTCCACCATCCGAGGCAACCAGCGGGTAACCAGTGACAATCCGGAGGCTACCTATGACACCTTGAAAAAATACGGTACGGAGCTGGTGGAGAAGGCCAGAAGCCAGAAGCTGGATCCGGTTATCGGCAGGGATGATGAGATCCGAAATGTGATCCGCATCCTGTCCAGAAAAACCAAGAACAACCCTTGCCTCATCGGTGAGCCCGGCGTTGGTAAAACAGCTGTCGTAGAGGGACTTGCCCAGAGAATTGTCAGAGGAGATGTGCCCAAATCCCTGCAGGATAAAAAGATCTTTGCCCTGGATATGGGTTCCCTTGTGGCAGGTGCCAAGTACCGCGGCGAGTTTGAGGAACGTTTGAAGGCGGTCCTTGAGGAAGTAAGAAAGAGCGAAGGGCAGATCCTTTTGTTCATCGATGAGCTGCATCTTATTGTGGGAGCCGGAAAAACCGACGGTGCTATGGATGCAGGCAATATGCTAAAGCCCATGCTGGCAAGGGGTGAACTGCACTGCATCGGTGCCACCACCCTGGATGAATACAGACTGTACATCGAAAAGGATCCGGCTCTGGAGCGTCGTTTCCAGACGGTGCTTGTGGATGAGCCCGGGGTAGAGGAGACCATTTCCATTCTGCGTGGCCTGAAGGAACGCTATGAGGTTTATCACGGCGTAAAGATCCTGGACAACGCCCTGGTAAGTGCAGCCACCCTGTCCAATCGTTACATCAGCGACAGATTTTTGCCGGATAAGGCCATCGATCTGGTGGATGAAGCCTGTGCTCTCATTAAGACGGAGCTGGATTCTATGCCGACGGAGATGGATGAAATGAGCCGCAGGATCATGCAGCTGCAGATTGAGGAAACGGCTCTGAAGAAGGAGGATGACAGACTTTCCGCAGAACGTTTGGAGAATCTGCAAAAGGAGCTGGCGGATCTGAAGGAGAAGTTTTCTCTGCAGAAAGCCACCTGGGAGAATGAAAAGAAAGAGGTAGAGCGCCTGAGCAAGATCCGTGAGGAGATCGAGAGCGTCAACAATGAGATCGAGATCGCCAAGCGGGAAAGCAACCTGGAAAAGGTATCGGAGCTTTCCTACGGAAAACTGCCGCAGTTGAAAAAGGAGCTGGAGCAGGCGGAGCAAACCGCAGGTGGTGAAAGAAAGCTGGTTCATGAAAATGTAGATGAGGAGCAGATCGCCAAGATCATCTCCAGATGGACGGGAATCCCCGTGGCGAAGCTGACGGAGAGCGAGCGCAACAAGACTTTGCAGCTGGATAAGGAGCTGCACAAGAGAGTCATCGGACAGGACGAAGGAGTGACTTTGGTATCAGAGTCCATCCTGCGATCCAAAGCCGGCATCAAGGATCCTGCAAAGCCCATCGGTTCCTTCCTGTTTTTGGGACCTACAGGTGTTGGTAAGACGGAGCTGGCAAAGGCTCTGGCACAAAGTCTGTTTGATGATGAGAACAACATGGTCCGCATCGATATGAGTGAGTATATGGAGAAACATTCCGTATCCCGTCTCATCGGAGCGCCTCCGGGATATGTGGGATATGAGGAAGGCGGTAAGCTGACGGAGGCAGTCAGAAGAAAGCCCTACAGCGTAGTGCTCTTTGACGAGGTGGAAAAGGCTCATCCCGATGTATTCAATGTACTGCTGCAGGTACTGGATGACGGCCGGGTCACCGATTCCCAGGGCAGGACCGTGGATTTCAAGAATACGATCCTGATTATGACCAGCAACATCGGTGCCATGCACCTTTTGGACGGCATTTCCGAGAATGGTGAGAT
>JAEEKV010000243.1 GCA_016282595.1 Lachnospiraceae bacterium | reverse complement strand
TGAAGAGAGTAAAAGGGATCATAGCATTTTTGCTGTCGGTTATGTTCATAGTACAATGCATACAGCCTGTGGCTGCGGCTCAGGATCAAGGTGAATCCATTGATCACGCAGGGGAGGAAGATGTTCCGATTGAGGGAACGGATGTGCCGGTAAAGATCATTCATATTTATGAGCATGGCCCTACTGCAGAGGGAAACGAGATAGTAGAGGAAGAGGTACTTTTACCGCAATCAGGTATCGGGTCGGAAAGTCATGAGCTGGTATTGGTACTGGATTGTTCAGACAGTATGAAGGACCAGCCGATAGCAGAATTGAAAAATGCATGTATCAGTTTTATCACCGAAATATTGGGACAGGATCCTGCAGCTAAAATTGCGATCGTGACCTATTCCAGTTCTGTATCTGTTTTCAATTTCGGAGGAGAGTATTTTACGAATGATCGTACGGCGTTGAAAAGTGCGATCGATAAGATAAAATCCGGTGGAAGCACTGCTATGGATGCAGGACTGCAAAAAGCAGATGAGTTATTGAGTACTTACGGTTCTGCGGATAAGCAGTATATCATTCAGATGGCAGATGGCATGCCAAATGAAAAAACGGCTGTCCAGGATACATATAAAGGGATCGCGGCAACACAGGATTATCAAATCATGGCGCTTGGTTTTTTCCATAGCCTGTGGGGTGAAACCTTGTCTTCCTCCAGGGCTTTTATGAATACGATTCAAAACTGCGGTTATATTGAGGTTACAAGCGGAAGCCAACTCACGCTTTCGTTTGGTGATATCTCCAATATGCTATCATTGAAGCCAATCATGTTGAACAAAACCAGTATGACACTCTATCCGGGACTTACCGGAAATCTGAAGCTGCGTTTTACAAAGGGATATCAAAATGCTGATAAGACCACCATATGGAAGAGCTCGGATGATCGTGTGGCGACTGTAGATGAGGAAGGTATGGTTACGGGTGTTGCAATAGGGGAGTGTCTGATTACAGCCGAGACTCCGGGCGGATCCGTAAGCTGCCGGGTTAAGGTAAAAGAGGCTCCGATAAAGGATTTTCCCACAGAGTATATTTTTGTCTATGAAAATTATTACGGGCCGGAGTCTGCGACACAGATCTATTTGGTTTCTAAAAATGCTACCCTCACCTATCTGAATTCGGAGTATTCATCTGGCGAAATCGGAATGGCAGAGATTCCTTTGGGGAATGTGGGCAATGTTACGATATCGAAAGAAGGCTATCGCTCCAGAACGATATCGGCAAAGAAGTTGAAGGAAGAGGGCAGAGTTTATCTGGAAAAGGAAAGTGAAAGGCCCATCATTTACAGTGTAAGGATCGGTTTTACGGATGTGCTTACGGACGAATATACGATTGAATTGGCATCCAATAAGCAAACGAAGTTTACTGCTGATATAGATTGGGGTAAAAACGAACGTGGAAGTTTGTATCTTGCCCAGGGAACCAAGGCAGTTGCGTTTTCAAAGGATACATTTAGTACAGTATTGAGTACCAACTTTGATATCAGTGATGATCTTTATCTGGTTGCGACTGATAAAGCAGGTAATGCGGTTAAGAAAAAGCTGTTGATTTCAGCAGCTGCTGGTGATTTGGATTTAGAATTCAGTTTCGGAAGAAATACCAGCTTTAAGATACCGGATAGAGTTCCGCTTTTTGGCGGACATGAGATAGCATTGGATCTTGATGCTTTGAACAATTTTTTCCCCTTTACTGTCAGTATAGAAAAGAAAAAGGTAAGAGTAGCAATCGGTATTGAATTAAATGGTCGTCATGGTGAAGGAGAGATTGACACTAAAACAGGGAGCCTGAGATCAGAAGAACAGGTCATAAAATATTGTGAAGAGGTAAAAGATGCATACAAGATTTTAGAAAAGTATAACTGTGATCCATCTAGTTTGGCTTTTCAGGATGTGGATGAAAAGGCTACAGTACTTCAGAAACTTGAACATGAATACAAGGGAGCACGTGTCAGACCAAAGGTGAAATTCGGCTTTGATGCAGAGATGTCTGTATTCGGATATATGGAAGGATATATTGCTGATGGTGGTAAGGTTAATTTCATAGAAGGTGGGATTATCCTGAAACCAAGTATTGAAACAGAATGGTCCGGCCAATTCTTTATTCCGGTTCCGATCCTGAGTGCTATTCCATTTTATTGGGAGGCAGGAATTAAGGCAGAGTTGGAAACTGCTATAAGTATGAGAAAACAAATAGGATATGAAGACAGTTTTATTTGCACGATTAATGTGGATTTTACAGCTGCGGTGAAGGGGGGAGCAGGAATTGGATTACATGATACCATTAGTGCCGGCGGAGGTATAACGGGTACTTTTAATCCAAAGTTACAAACGTATTCAGACAGAAATCCATATATCACACTAGGTGCGGACGTTGCAATCTATTTAACCTACACAGTAGGTCCCTTCTCCGATGAATGGGAACTTAAATCTAAACACTTTGATATATACAGCAATGGTGTCGCAGAAGGCATAGAAACCCAATCTCTTGCCGAAGATCCCGTAAAGGGAGCTTTGGACATCACCAACTACAAGCCCATGGATTTTTCCTATCTGGCAGAGGAAAGCGTTACGGCGCAGAAGCAGTCCGCTTTGGGGACCGCATCAGATCTTAGCACCAACAGCTTTTCTGCTCCGGATCCCAAACTGGTGTCCTTTAAGGACGGAACCTGCCTGGCAGTTTGGGTAGATGCAAAGACTGCGGATTACAACGCAGTACAACTGTACTACGCTTACTATGATGGTGAGAACTGGACGGCGCCTGCTCTCATCAGTGATGACGGAACCCTTGACAGCACACCGGAGGTAGTAGCCACCGGTAATACCGCTTACGTGGTATGGCAGAACGCTGAGCAGGCGGTAGGTGCAGAAGATGATGTGATGGATCTGTTTGCCAAAACCGGGATTAAGATTGCCAGATTTACGGCAGCAACCAATACTTTCAAGACCTGGGAGCTGACGACGGCTGATGACTATATTGATATGCAGCCTGTGATCGCAGCAAATGGTGAAAAGGCAGCGGTTTACTGGATCAAGAATACAGAAAATCAGGTATTCGGAAGCGGTAACAAGAATCAGATCATGACGAGCACCCTGGAAAATGATACCTGGAGTGCACCGGTCAAAGTTGAAGAGAATGTGACGTCCGTTATGAGTCTGGCGGCAGCCTACAACGGAGAGGATCCGGTTTATGCATCCGTCAGGGATGGAGATGGAAACTTCAGTGATCTTTCCGATGCAGAGGTCTTTTTCAAAAATCAAAAAATCACTAATGATGAGGTGATGCAGAGTAAAGTAACATTTGCAGACGGAAAGCTTTACTGGTATCAGGATGGAACCCTCTATACAGTAGCGGATCTGTCAGATACGGACAACCTGAAGGCTGCAAGATTCCTTCCGGAGACCATCAACCTTTTGGACGACAGATATCAGGTACTGGACGAGGAAGGGAAGCTTTTGGTGGTAAGCTTAAGTCCCATGGGCGTTACCGGCGAACTGGAACAATATATCTATGACGAGGAAGAGGATGCCTGGTCCCAGGCAATGCCTGT
>JAEEKV010000242.1 GCA_016282595.1 Lachnospiraceae bacterium | reverse complement strand
CAAACGGAAAGCTGGCATATTGGGGAGCAGAACCGGCGGATTCTGTAACAATAAACACAGTAGCTGACTATTCAACCATACGTGTTGCGCAGATGAGCGAAGGCTATGGTGTTGAAGTGGTAGAAGGGGCGCGGTGGTTGTACCCCAATCTGGTCTATTATCCGGATGATACGGAGCTTGTGCCCTTTGGCTTTTGCATCGGCTCTGTAGACGGAGAGTATTCCGAAGCGGTGAAGCCGACACAGGATATGACTCTTTATCTGAACTGGGTTGATGGTTATCAGATCACGCTTGATTATAATGGCGGAACGGTTGATAAGGAGAATGCAGATTACCCATACTCTATAAGGAGATTCGCAGTACAACGCTTCCCGGAAAACAGCATTTTTGTGGATCTGGGACTTAACGCACAGGATGTTTACAGAGGATTGATCACACCGCCGGGAGAGAATAAGGTATTTTGTGGTTGGACGACGGAGAAGGACAATCCGGAAACCATGATACAGTGGCATGATCCCGATAATGCTGAGGAGGATGAGTCGCTTACAACATTGACCGAGGATGTGACGCTGTATGCCTACTATGTGGATGTGTCAAAGGTTACATTTGATGCAAACGGCGGATATTTTGGAAATGAATCTCAGACAACCTTCAATTGTGATGTGGAAAGCGGAGAAAAGATCACCGATCATTTCTACCCTTCAGTATACAATAACAATGACAAGGTTGTTTTGGGCGGCTGGGCCCTCACAAAAGATGGAGAGCCCATCGATATTGGGAGCAAGGTAGCTGACGGACAGCCGATCACGCTATATGCGATCTGGTTGCCGGCATATACAGTAACCCTTCAGGCAAATGGCGGCTTTTTCAGGGAATGGGATTCGAATGATGAAGAAGTGCAGGTGCTGACAAAAACTGTTAAGGTTCCAAAGGATACAACCATCGGACAGTATAGTTCTGTCAGTACACCGGAAATGAGCGGTCCCTATTTCTTTAATGGATGGTATCTGTATAAGAAAGCGGATGGCGCAAATGCGGTTGCAATCAACGAAGATCCGATGAGCAGTTGGGATCTTGAATACGACTTCCAGGTGACCGAGGATTATATTGCTGTTGCTGACTGGAAAAAGGCGGCCACGATCACAATGAATACGGGAGATAAAGGTGGTTTCATTGTAAACACCTATGATGATGATGGAGTTGTGACCGGCACAAAAACAGAGAAATCCCGTACTGTGCTTGCTAAAAATGGAGGATATTTATGTGATGCAGATGGTGTCACGAATGATACTCCCGAAGATCCGACCGGGAAGTATATTTTTGACGGCTGGTCATTGACACAGGGTGGAGAAAAGATTGATGAAGGGGAGACCCTCGTAAGTGGTGATATGACCCTCTATGCAATTTGGGCAGAAGCGGTTACCATTACTTGGGATGCAGGCGATATAGGGCGTTTTCGTGTGTGGAATGACTCCATAGATGATTATGATTATATGTCCAAACGGGTTGAACACATGAAATCGGGAAATACGCTTGATTGTTGCGAACCCTATAATTACGAGGATCCTTCCGGACAGTATGTATTTAAAGGTTGGACCTATACGAAGGGTAGTGAATATTTAGTACATACTTGGCAAGAGGAAGCAAGAAAGAACCTCACCCTTTATGCCGTTTGGGGACTCGGAGTGGATCTGAAGCTTGACAGTAACGGCAATGGTGAGTTCTTTATCAAGAAGGTAAAAAAAGAAAAGATCTATGAACCTACTATAGTGATCCGTGCAGCAGTCGGAGAAACCTTTGAGGATATTGTGAGAGAGCCGTCTCGGAATGTGGATACAAAGAAGAAACTGGCCGGCTGGAGCCTGACAAAGAACGGTGAACCTATCGATCTTGGGACAAAGATTGCAGCAGATACTACCTTATATGCGATCTGGAAAACGCCTGTAAACGTTGAGTTCAACGCAAATGGCGGAAAGATCACCTATTTTGGGACAGCCCAGAGTGGGTATCGGGAGCAGGTTTACAACGACAGGTTTGCTGCCGGTGAATCAACCACGGGTAAGTATTTTTCGAACCAGAAAATTTCTGAGATCGGTGAAATGAATTGGTATCCTGACAAGGCAGGATATGGTTTTGCGGGTTGGTCAACTTCCTCTGCAGAGGGAGCGGCGCAGATTAACCCTTCCACATATTCTATGGGGACGTCGTCTACGCTGTATGCATCCTGGACTAAGGATTACCATACCGCTAATATTGATATGGGAGCATACTATTTGGATCAAAACTCTACCTGGTACGCTGATAGTACAGTAAGTCAGAACACTGCATGGTTTGATGAAGACGGATACTTCTACCATTCTGAAAAATCACCCAGTGGACAGTGGAGAACCTATCAGTATAATTACATGACGGATGAATATGGATATTGGGAATATACGAATATAATCGCAGAAGGGGATCAAAAAGTAAAAAGCATCCGCCTTGCTAAGAATATTACTTCCCTGAGAAAATATCTGAATGGGTTCGCTGGTGGAGACTATAAATTGTATTTCGATGATGGTACCATAGATGGAGTGGATTTGCCGTTAAAAGGCTTTTCCACCGCACCGGTAAATGCGATGCTGATCAATCCGGATACTTTTGTATTTGACAAGGATACGACCTTGTACGCTATTTATGAAAGTGCTCCCGATATTCCGGTATACAAGAATGAAACGGTACCGGTAACGGCAAAAGAAACCGAGGAGATTGCCGTAAAATTAGTAGAGAGTGTAAAAGAAGCTCCTGTGAAAAAGACACTTTCCGATGTCATGATTCCGGAAGACAGTAATGTTATGGTTCAGGCTATCAATGAAGTTAAGGATGAAAAAGTCATCGAATCTATGAAGGAAGTTCTGATCGCTACCATGGATGAAGCACAGAAGAACATGGCAACCGTTGAATCTGTGCAGCTCTTTGATCTGAATGCACAGGGAAGCGGCAAGGTCATGATCTATGTCGGGAAAAATCAAGCCGGTAAATTTGCAATCGTAGGACACTATCATAACGGAGAGTGGACGACGCAGCAGTGCAGAGTGGATGAAAACGGTTATGTAGCACCCAGCTTTATGTCCTTCTCGCCGGTATCCATCAGTATCCTGTCAAAGGAAATCCCGCTTGAGATCCTTCCTACCAAGGCAGAAGAGATCAAGAAGGATGATGAGCCGGAAACAAAACCGGAGGTTAAGCCGCAGACACCGACGACAAAGCCTGAGACTAAGACAGAGACCAAGACGGAGACGAAGCAGGAAACCAAGCAGACTCCGAAGGAAGAGCCGAAGCCGACTGTGGAGGAAAAGAAGGAAGAGCCCGCTGTAGTCAATCCGAAAAAACCGACTAAGCTGAAAGCAAAAGCCAGTGGAAAGACCATTAAGGTTTCCTGGAAGAAGCAAAATAAAGATGCCGATGGCTTCGAGGTACAGTATGCCGACAATAAGAAATTCAAGAAGGCATCCAAGCTGACAGTAAAGAGCAATAAGACAGCAAGTACTGTTTTGAAAAAGAAGATCAAAAAAGGAAAGACCTACTACGTAAGGATCAGAGCCTATAAACTCGATGGTAAAAAGAAGGTTTATTCCGATTGGACAGCTAGTAAAAAGGTTAAGATCAAGAAGTGACAACAAAGAAAAAAGGAAAACAGTCAGCCGCCATGCAATCATGGCGGCTGATTGATGACAAAGACAAAATTTTGCAGATCCTGATAGCAGGAGCACCCTTTGCGATGGGGCTGTCCTGGCATTATCTGATGTATGCTGCAGGGATCCTGGTCTGGGGATTGCTGTTTCATGAATGCAAAAAAAGAGGATCTGTCGTACTATTCAAAGGCATAGACAGCGTGATGCTGCTTTGCTTTTATCTTTGTGTCCTGATGAGCTGCTTTTGGGCTGCTGATACGGGAGAAGCTCTGGCGGGGGGACTCAGATGGCTATCGGCGCTGGGATTTCTGCTTCTTTTGATGCAAAGAAAAGCTGATTCGGAAACCTTGGATCCGTTTGCTTATCTGCCCATCGCCGGCTGTCTGATGTTGATCCTTTGCACCATAGGATATTTTATACCGGCGGTTCAGAGTACACTTTTCTTCAATGGCAGGTTATCCGGTTTTTTCAACTACCCGAATACATGCGGGTTGTTTTTTATGCTTGCCATCATGAAATTGACACAGCAGACAGATGGATTGAAAAAACAATTTTACTACCTGCAAATGGCATTGCTGCTGGCAGGTTTTGCCTTGACGGGAAGCAGAACAGGGCTTGTCCTTCTTTTGTTCTATCTGATAGTGAAAGCAATTTTCCTATTTGTAAATCGTCTGTTGAATAAAGAAGAGTCTGTGATAAAATTCGGAGATATCACTCTGGCGATAGGCGGCGTGCTCCTTTTGGTGATAGTGCTCCTTTATGTTGTGATAACCAGGGATGTTTACGGGTTTGGAAGATTGTTCAGACTCTCTTTATCTGAAAAGGACCTGGTGGAAAGGGTACTGTTTTGGAGGGATGCGCTGCCAATCCTGAAGGATCATAATTTGGGCGTTGGCTATGGAGGATATGCGGTGCTTAGACCGCTGTATCAGTCGGGAGCGTATGTGACGAGATTTGTTCACAACGACTGGCTGCAGATTGCCATCGATCATGGATTGATCGCGGGGATCCTGTTTGCTGTGTTGATCATTCGTGCGCTTGTGAATAAAGAGGATGGCGGTAATAAATCCCTTCTTTGCCTGTTGGCAGCACACTTGTTTTTTGATTTCGATCTGCAGTTCGGATGCGTTATGCTGTGGCTTATTGCGTTGCTTTCTTTGAGTGGAGGAAAAAGAATTGAAATCCGACTGAAAAAAGAGAAGGCAGGCGTGTTGTCTTCGGTTTTATGCATTGCATGCATCTGCTTGCTTGCGTATTTCGGAACGGCAAATCTGTTACTACGCATCGGAAATCCGAATGGGGCATATGCGATGAATCCGTTGGATGCGGAGGCGGCTGATCATATGATGTTGAATTCCGCTGATCAGAGAAGTGCAGCTGAAATCGCAGACCGGATCTTAACCCACAATGCCTATGACAAAACAGCTTGGCGAATGAAATCATATGATGCTTACGAAACCGGCAAATATGATGAAATGACAACAGCCATAACTAAGCGCCTTGCATTAGAACCTTATAACGTAACCGCTTATGAGGATTCCATCGAACTATTCTATGCTGCGATGCAAAACTGCCTGGCGGAAGGAGAGGAGCAGGAAGCTAAAAAACTTCGGGAGCAACTTCTGGAAGTTAATAAACTGAGGATACGGAAAAAGAAGAATGTTTCACAGCTTGCTGTTTTAGCAAAAGATCGGCCAAAGCTGAAGTTGTCTGAGATGGATAGAGAGATCGTAAAGAAGGTAAAAGAATAAATGTACAATCGAATCTGTACCGGCGTGCCTAAATAAAATCAGATCGTGCTATTGTTTTTTTGCCGGCGATGGGGCGCTGCGTGCCGGTGGCACGCGCTTAGCGTGGACCGAGCCGAAGGCGAGACCTTCGAACCCTGGGTGAGAGGCACGCACCGGCGTGCCTAAAAAAATAGATCGGGCTTTAAGCCCGATCTATTTTTTTAAGTATGCCGGCGATGGGACTTGAACCCATACGTAGTTGCCTACAACAGATTTTGAGTCTGCCTCGTCTGCCATTCCGACACGCCGGCGTTTCAAACAAACAAAATGATATCACATAACCCGGTGCATTGCAAGGGAGAATTTTTCTGGGGATCCCTCGCCTTGACAACTATATCCGCTATGCTAAAATATAATCAATAATACATATCAATCGGGTAGTGGCAGATATCCGTTCATCCCTGTATATTCAAGGGATTGGATGTCTGCGCCTTCTTTCCTTTCCCTTTGAATATAGAACCTAGTGTTTTTATCAAAGAAGAGAAAGGAGAGGACAATGGAAAATGAAAAGTTTCAATCCATGACGGAAAACTCGAACCGCAGGAGAAATCCAACTTGATGCGTTATCTGGATGTTGTTCTAAGGAAAAGAGCGAAAAACTACACGCAAATGCAGAAGGGAGTCGATGAGATCATGGGTGGATATATAATCGAGACAGACGTAGATATAGCATGTGAAAGAGGAAAAGCGCTTGGAGAAGTAACCGGAGAGGACAATCTGGCAACAGCCATTGAGATGCTGCGCGATGGGAAAAGCAGACAGGATATCCTGGATTTGGGGATTAAAAAGCGCACCATCGATCGGGCAGCGAAATTGATTTAATTTAAACGCTGTTTATGCTATACTAATTGAATGAAAGATATGAATAAAAATCGGATATTTCAAATATCCGATTTTTTATGAATGAAAAGACCGAAGAAATTGAAAAAAGGCTCCGATTATAGTAGAATATTGCCTATGAAAACCTTAACCTGCAAAGAATGTGAAAAGCTGATCCCTGTGTTTCTGGATGAAAAACTCAGAAGCAAGGATATCGAGCGGTTTAAAGAGCATATTGAGTCCTGTCCCGCCTGCAAGGAAGAGCTCGCCATCGAGTATCTTTCCTCGGAGGGTATTGTCCATTTGGAGAGCGGAACCTCCTTCCATTTGGAGAATGAACTGAAGGGCTATATGACCAGAGCACTGGCCGCAAAAAAGCGGACCATCCGCTGGAGGATCGGACTGATCGGTTACGAAGCCGTGGCGCTTTTGATCATCTTCGGAATCTTTATGTACGCAGCAGGTTAAGGATAGTAAGGAGCACTACATGAGCAAACTTGTTCTCATCGACGGCCATAGCATTATGCACCGCGCCTTTTATGGCGTGCCGGATCTTACCAATTCCCGGGGAATGCATACCAATGCGATCTATGGTTTTTTGAATATACTGTTTAAACTCTTAGACGAGGAGCAGCCGGACCACCTGGCGGTTGCCTTTGATCTGCATGCCCCCACCTTCCGCCATAAAATGTTCGAAGGTTACAAGGGCACCAGAAAACCCATGCCCGAGGAGCTTCGTGAGCAGATCCCCAAGATCAAGGAAGTGCTGAAGGCCATGGGCGTTCTTGTGATGGAGCAGGAAGGCTATGAGGCAGACGACATTCTGGGTACCATGGCAAAAAGAGCACAAAAAGAGGGGTACCGGGTATCTCTTGTTTCCGGTGACAGAGACCTTTTGCAGATAGCGGACGCTAACATTTTGATCCGCATTCCCAAGACAAAAGGCGGCCGCACCGAAGTAGAAGATTATGACCTTGCCAGGTTAAAAGAGGAATACCACGCAACCCCGAAGCAGTTCATTGAGCTTAAGGCTCTTATGGGCGATTCCTCCGATAACATTCCCGGTGTTCCCAAGGTGGGGGAAAAGACTGCCATCGGCCTGATGGATACCTACGGCAGCATCGAGAATATCTACGCCCATCTGGAGGAGATCAGCAAAAATGCAATCCGGGAATCTCTGCGGGAAAACAGAGATCTTTGCGACCTTTCCTTAAAGCTTGCAACCATCGAGATCAATGCACCCATCAGCTATACCCTGGAGAATGCCAAGATCGGCGATCTGTTTAATTCAAATGCCTATGAGATGTTCAAGGAGCTGGAATTTCGAAATCTTCTCGGCAGATTTGAAACAACTGTCAAAACACCTGCAAAAGAAATAAAGCCTGCAATCCTTGTGAAAACCAAGGACGAGGCAGCCAAGGCAGAGGAAAAACTCCTGCAGGCGGATGAAATCCTCTATCTGCTTTTCAAGGAAAATCATATTGGCTTATGCACAAAAGAGGAAAGCTATCTCTTTGTACCGGGCAGCGAAGCACCCCTTTTGGCTATGCTGGGGGTAAGCGACAGTATTACCCCTGAAGATGGAGAAAAACTTCTGCAAAAGCTCCGCCTTAATGCCACGCAAAAGGGGCAAAAGCTCCTTACCTTTGACGTCAAACAGAGCTATCATGTCTTTGAAGAAAAAGAAAACCCTGTGGGTCTTGCACTTCATAAAGACTTTTGTGATATCAAGCTTCTGGCCTATCTGATGAATCCGCTGAAAAGCGAATATACTCCCGAGGACGTGGCAACCGAGTATGCGGGCGTCATGCTGGAGGATTATAAAAAGCGTTTCGGAAAAGTAGCCTTCAGCGAGGCGGTTTCCAATACACCGGAGGAAATTGCGGACTATGCGGCAAGACTTATGCAGGCACTTTTGGTATCTGCACAGCCCCTGAGAGAGGCAGTCCGAAAATCCGGACAGCAAAAGCTTTATGATGAGATCGAGCTGCCCCTGACTTATGTACTGTATCGGATGCAGCAGGAAGGCGTGATCACCGATGCCGCGGGACTTCGCGAATACAGCAAAGAGCTTTCCGAAAAAATAGAGATCGTAGAAAAGAAGATCTACGAACAGGTGGGAGAGGAGTTTAACATCAATTCTCCCAAACAGCTTGGCGAGATCCTTTTTGAAAAACTGCAGCTCAAGGGTGGAAAGAAGACAAAGACAGGCTACTCCACTGCAGCCGATGTGTTGGAAAAGTTAGCAGAGGACAACCATGTAGTAAAAGATATCCTGGAATACCGCGGACTTGCCAAGCTCAAGTCCACCTATGCGGACGGGCTTGCAAACTTTATCCGTGAGGACGGCAGGATCCATACCAGCTTTAACCAGATGATCACTGCCACAGGAAGAATTTCCTCCACGGATCCCAACCTGCAGAACATCCCTATGCGAACAGAGATGGGACGCCGGATCAGAAAGGTTTTCCTGCCGAAGGAAGGCTGCATTTTTGTGGATGTCGACTACTCCCAGATCGAGCTTAGGCTCCTGGCCCATATGTCTGAGGATGAAGAACTGATCGAGGCCTACAGACAGAGTGAGGATATCCATCGGATGACTGCATCCAAGGTGTTCCACACCCCTTTTGAGGAAGTTACCGATCTCCAAAGACGCAATGCCAAAGCTGTGAATTTCGGCATCGTTTATGGCATCAGCTCCTTTGGACTTTCCCAGGATCTTTCCATCAGCCGTGCAGAGGCAAAAGAGTACATTGAGCAGTACTTTGCCACCTATCCCGGCATCAAACGCTACCTGGATCTTTCCGTGGAAGCAGCAAAAGAGACCGGCGAAAGCAGAACCCTGTACGGCAGAAGACGGCCCATTCCGGAGCTGAAAAGCAGCAACTTTATGCAAAGACAGTTTGGCCAGCGCGTGGCTATGAATGCTCCCATTCAGGGAACCGCTGCGGATATCATGAAGATCGCCATGATCCGCGTCTTCGAGGCCATTGAAAAAGCGGGACTTAAAAGCCGTATCCTGATCCAGGTTCACGACGAACTTCTCATCGAGACCTATGAAGAGGAAAAAGAGCAGATCATAAAGATCCTCGAAGAGAATATGAAGGGCGCAGCCAACCTGGCAGTAGATCTTGAGATCGACATCCACAGCGGCAGCAACTGGTATGAGGCGAAGTGAGATAAGACGTTGCGATTCATAGTAGAATACTGATTTCAGGCGGTTTGCAGGCTGGCCTGCTAAAACCGTGTGAAATCTGTATTCGTCCTGCGAAGCAGGAACTCCACGACATCGAGCGGCCTGCTGCGAAGCAGCGGTAGAGGTACGAATATGAAAATCCTGGGTATCACCGGAGGCGTCGGAAGCGGCAAAAGCGCCGTTTTGGATGATCTGCAAAACCGATATCACGCATATATCCTAAAAGCCGACGAGCTGGCCAATTCCCTGAAGAAAAAAGGCGAAGACGGCTATAGATCAATTGTAGAACTTTTGGGAAAAGACATCCTGGGTGATGATGATGAGATCGATAACAAAAAGATGGCACAGCGTATCTTTTCCGATCCCGAAGCACTTGCCAAGGTAAATGATATCCTTCATCCCATCGTCAAAGAGCATATCCTTCGGACCATAGAGCAAAAGCGGGCAGAAGGAACAACGAAACTCTTTGTCCTGGAAGCGGCGCTGCTGCTGGAGGAAGGCTACGACCAGATCGTGGATGAAATGTGGTATATCTATGCGGATACAGCCACCCGCGCAGAAAGATTGCGACAGTCCCGTGGCTATTCTGATGAAAAGATTCAGTCCATCATGGCAAAGCAGCTTTCCGAGGAGGACTTCCGAAAAGGATGCGATGTTGTGATCGATAATTCGGGGACGATGGAAGATACCAGAAAGCAGATTGATAGAGCAATTACTGGTTTGGATATTGATTATTCACCGAGTAAAATACATTGAGTTTAAATATCCAACGAGCGCAAGATTGAGACAATTATTTTCGGTGCGACTAACGGCCGTCAGGCGTATCGGAGCAACCGGAAATGATTGCGAAATCGGGAGCGGAAAAATATTACAGTGACACCGGGAGGCCGTACATGGCAGACAGCAAGAAGACCGACAAAGGAAAAAAGACCCCACAGACCCCCTTCGTATATGGCCTTGACATCGGCACGCGAAGCGTAGTGGGCACCGTAGGCTATCCTGAAAAGGACGGCTTTGTTGTCATGGCACAGGTCTCTGTGGAGCATGAAAGCCGTGCTATGATCGACGGCCAGATCCACGATATTGCAGCCGTCGGCGAGACCATCAGACAGGTGACGGCTGCGCTGGAGAAAAAGACCGGGGAAACCCTGAAGAGCGTTTGCATCGCAGCTGCAGGTCGTGTCCTCAAAACCGTTGAGACCCACGTGGAAATGCAGTTTGATGAGGAAAAGACCATCACCCGGGAGGATATCTTTGCACTGGATTCGTTAGGCGTAGAAAAATCCTATGAAACCTTCGCAGAGGAGAATCGGACAGACCTTCGTTTTTACTGCGTCGGCTATACCATTATGAAGTACTACCTCAACAACTATCCCATGTCCAACCTGGAAAACCACAAGGCAAGAAGTGTTGAGGCGGATCTGATCGCAACTTTTTTGCCGGATGAAGTTGTGGATGGATTGTATAAAGCCGTGGAGATTGCGGGCCTTGAAGTTGCCAACCTGACTCTGGAGCCCATCGCCGCCATGGAGGTGGCCATCCCCAACAATTACAGAATGCTGAACATTGCCCTCATCGACGTGGGCGCGGGAACCAGTGATATTTCCATTACAAAAGACGGTTCCATCACCGCTTATGGCATGCTTCCCGTGGCAGGAGATCTTCTGACTGAGGAGATTGCCAGACATTGCCTGGTGGATTTTGCCATGGCCGAGCACATTAAGAAGGGCATCGGTGAAAAAGAGGAAGTCGAGTATAAAGACATCATGGGCCTGACCCAGAAGATCACTCGCAAAGAGGTTCTGGAAACCCTGGAGCCAAAGATCGAAGATCTGGCTCAGCAGGCTGCCGATAAGATCATGGAACTGAACGGCGATAAACCCGTCAGCGCAGTGTTCGTTGTGGGCGGCGGCGGAAAAATCGCAGGCTATACGGATGCGGTTGCGGACAGACTTGGCATTGCAAAAGAAAGATGCGCCCTCCGCGGCGAAGAAGTGATGGGTAAGATCCGCTTTATGCAAAAGGATATCATCAAGGATTCCCTCCTTGTTACCCCCATCGGTATTTGCCTGAACTTCTATCAGCAGAGCAACAATTTCATTTTTGTGACCTTCAACGGCGAGCGGATCAAGCTTTACGACAACACTCAT
>JAEEKV010000241.1 GCA_016282595.1 Lachnospiraceae bacterium | reverse complement strand
GCCTGCTTCCTTAGCCATGTCAAGAGCTTCACCAAGGGAAGAACCTTCGATAGCTGCGATTACGAGTACGTCGCACTTCTGGGAGATCATGTTCTCAACCTGAGAAAGCTGAGTCTGAACGTCGTTAGAAGCGAACTGAAGATCTACTTCGTAGCCAGCTGCTTTAAGCTCGCTCTCCATGTTGGAACCATCCTGATTCCATCTCTGCAGATCCTTGGTCGGCATGGAAACGCCTACCTTCTTGCCGCCTGCGGAAGCGCCCTCATCAGCAGCGGGTGCTGCGTCATCAGTTGCTGCCGGTGCTGCATCATCAGCAGGTGCGGTTGTGCTTGCGCTACCGCCGCCGCATCCAACGAGCAGGCTAGCTACCATTGCTACACTAAGAAGTGCACTTAATACTTTCTTTTTCATTTCAAATCCTCCTCTTATTTTTTTGTGGATCGGATCCATATGCTTTATGGTCCGTGTCCGAAAAAGAAACAACTGCTTGGTACAATGCAACTATATCACCCTGTTTGCAATGTGAAAATAGGAGATATCCCGAATCAAAATGGACAATTTTGGACTTTGGATAGGATAGGACAAAAAAATAGCACATTTTTGCATCAGACTGTGCTAGATTGCAAAAATGTACTATTGACGAGGCTCAAAAAGCCCAGTTAGTGCTCGGGCACGTAAAGGTACACATCCTCTTCCAGATGATAGCCCGCAGCGACTATGGTTTCATCCATATTGTCCTTATTTACAGCCACCGGATCCAGCATTACATAGGGTACATCATTGGTTCCGTCAAAGGTGGTTTCCGTTACTTCCGTAAGGGGTTTTCTCTTGGCCATCTTGCAGGCATAACCCGCTGCCGTCCTGGCCATATTCTCCACCGGCTTATATACCGTCATAACCTGGGTCCCCTGTACGATCCTCTGGCAGGCCTCCAGATCCGCATCCTGTCCCACGATCTTGATCCTTCCCGCCATCCGAAGCTCCGCCAGCGTCCGAAAGACCGCTGTGGCGATATTGTCGTTGCCGCACATGATCCCGTCCACATCCTCCAGCATTGCTTTATGGGCGTTCAGATATTCCGAAGCCTCCTCCGGTTTCCAGCCGAGGCAGTTGTACTCATCTACGATCTCAATGCCGTTTTCATCCATAACATCCCGAAAGCCCTTGGACAGGAGCAGAACGTTGTTATCCTCCACCGGTCCGTTGAGCATCAGCACTTTTTTGTTCTCCAGTCCGTCTGCCGTCAGAGCTTCTCCCATCAGCCGTCCCACCTTTTCGGTATCAAAGGAGACATACAGATCCACGCCTGCATTACGGATCAAGCGGTCATAGGCGATAACGGGGATCTGGGCATCGTGAGCCTCCCGGATCACATCCGTCAGGCTGTCCGCATCGATACTGACGATCACCAGCACATCCACCGGTTTTTGGATCAGGTACCGGATCTGTGCGATCTGGGTATCCACATCTCCATTGGCGTTCTGAATATTTACCTGTGCCCCCTGCTCGATGGCCGCATCCACAAAGAAATCCCGGTCCGTCTGCCAACGCTCGATCAGAAAGGAATCAAAGCTCATTCCGATGAGTATCCCTTCCTTTTTTTCCTGCATCTGTTGCGTCTGCGGATCCTCCTGCTTGGTGCATCCCGTCAAAAGTGCCAGCATCAGCACCGCTATCAGGACTTTTTTGATCTTACTTACCCTCATTGTCCATTCTCCTTATACTCCGTCGGAGACAATCCTACGTTCTTCTTGAAGATTCGTGAAAAATAGTTGGGATCTGCGTATCCTACCTGTTGGCAGATCTCCTTCATGGTCAGATCCGATCCCGTGATCAGTTCCTTTGCCTTCTCGATTCGAAGGCCCGTCAGATACTCGATAAAGGTACAGCCCGTTGCGTCCTTAAAGAGCTTACTGAAATAGTAAGGACTGATGTCTACGTTCTGAGAAACCTCATCCAGGGAAATATCGTTGGCGTAGTTTTCCTCCAGATAGATCTTGGCCTTATCAATGACGTTATCGGTCTGCCGCTGCTTTCTCAGTACCACGTTCCGGCAGGCATCCGTGATCTTATCCAGAAACCACTCCTTTAAATGCTGATGGTCTTCGATGGCCAAAAGAGACGGCAGATAGCTTTCCCTGGACCTGAAATAGTAGGTCCGGCCGCTCTTTTGATAGGCCAGGTGCTCCGCCCACAGCACAAACTCCAAAGCCTTTAAGCGAATATCCATGATGTACTCGCCGTAGTTTTCCTCCATCCAGTCATAGAAGCTCTCCGCCTCCATCAGTGTCCTGGAAAGATCCCCCTTTTCCACGCTGTCAAAGAGCTTTTTCTCTGTTGCGGAAGGATAGTTCTCCTCATAGCCCACCGCAACGGGAAGTTCCTGGCTCAGTGCCACGCCGTCTGTGGTCAGCGTCAACGAATCCGTGGCGTGCTTAAAGGAAAGCCCTGCCTCCTCAATGGGTACAACGGAACCGATGCCGATCCGGCACAGAAGCCCTGTATTGGAATAGATCTTCTCCACACAGCGTCTGGCTTTGTCGATCAGTTCGTTTCTCTTATTATAATCCGGATCCCCGGTATCCTCCGGTACAAAGGCCGCCACTTTATTGGCCATGGCAGATCCCACCGCCGCCGGGAAGAATTCCTTGATCACCTCGCGGATCTGCACCATATGATCCTGCAGACGCACACTGGTGCCCGGCGCATTGTTCATATGATACCCTTCCTGCCTGTCTCCGAAGACCAGCAGCAGCATATAGCCGTTATCCCCTTCGATCCCCAGCAGCTTCTTGTAGCTGTCAATATCCTCCCGGAAGGGTTCATTGAGCAGCAGATTGTAAAGAAAACCGCTTTCCAGGATGGGAACCACCGTCTCCATCTTTTCCCGGATCATCAGATCCTGGGAGCGTTTTCTCCTGGTTTCATCGATCTGGGACATTGCCCGTTTAATCACGGATAACAGCTTGTTCTTATCCACCGGTTTGTTCAGATACTCAATGGCACCCAGTGCCAGGGCTTCCTTGGCATAGTCGAATTTATCGTAAGCAGAGGCTACGATAAAGATGATGCTCTCATTCCCGTTTCTGATCTCCCGCATGGCCTCAATGCCGTTGATCCCCGGCATATGGATGTCCATAACGGCGATATCCGGTCTGAAATGCTCTGCCAGCTCGATCACCGCACGTCCCGTTTTGGCTGTCTCCAGCACGATGTCGTCTCCGAACTCTCCCTTAAGCAGAAAGGACAAAGAATCCAATACGATCCCTTCGTCATCTGCAAGCATGATCTTATACATACGCTTCTCCTTTATCATCCATGGGTATGGTGATCACCACTTCCGTTCCCATCCCCGGTCCTTCGCTCAGGATCTCAAAACGGCTCTTCTGATCAAAGAACAGACTCAGCCTTTGAATAACGTTCACCATTCCGACGCCGTTTCCGCCCGCCGATTCCACATCGGTATTTCCGCTGAGGATCTTGTCGATCTGCTCTTTTTGCATTCCCGCGCCGTTATCGGCTACGCTGATGCAGATCTCATCCTCCACCCGGTAAACAGCCAGCTCGATCTTTCCTTCTCCCTCGATCTTCCGGATCCCGTGATTGACAGAATTCTCCACGATGGGCTGCAGGATCATACTGGGAATACGGACGCGCAAAAGTTCTTCATCTTCGATCTTCTTGGTGAAATGAATATCTCCCGCAAATCGCACATTCAAAATATAAATATAAGTATCTACCAGTTTGATCTCTTCGGAAAGGCTGACCTCATCATTATCCTTTTTGATATTGTACCTGAAAAAGTCCGCCACCTTCTGAACATAGTCATAGGTCCGGTCCGCGCTCTCCAGCATCGCAAGCTGTGCACCTGCATTCAGGGTATTAAACAGAAAATGGGGGTTGATCTGCGCCTGGAGGTATTTCAGTCTGGCATCCTTTAAGTGGCTTTCCATCAAAAGCTCTTTTTCCTTCAGACGCCGCTCGTTTTCCATACCTTCCTTCAAACGCTCGATGTACTGCGGAATACTCTCCACCATCTGGTTGAAGGCGACCGTAACCACACCGACCTCATCCATATCACGTACCTTCACCGGACCCACATCGGAAAATTCTCCCTGGGCAACCTGGTTGGCGGCTTCGGACAGGGACAACAGCGGCCCCGTGAT
>JAEEKV010000240.1 GCA_016282595.1 Lachnospiraceae bacterium | reverse complement strand
CGTTTGTCAACCTCCTGCTGGAAGAGCTCGATCAGATGCTCATTGCCGGGCTTGAACATGTGTGCAAAGCGTCCCTGAGCCCGCAGGAAATCTTCGATGGGCAGCTTATTCTTCGGTGTGTAGTTGAGGATCCACTTTCCGTGATCCACCTCAAACAGGGGCCAGTAGCAGGTCTCTACTGCCAGGCGGCAGATTTCCATCACATCCTCCATGGGATATCTCCAGCCTCTGGGGCAGGGTGTGCAAAGATTTAAGAAGGCTGCTCCCTTGGTGTAGATAGCCTTTTCGCTCTTTCTGTGCAGATCCGTAAAGTCGCGGGTCAGAGTGGATTGTGCCACATAGGGTACGTAATGCTCTGCGATAATGGCTGCAAGATCCTTTCTGTACTGGATCTTACCATCGGAATTGATACCCACCGGAGTGGTGGTGGTATCTGCAAACATGGGAGTTGCAGAGGATCTCTGGATACCCGTGTTCATATAAGCGCCGTTATCATAGCAGACATAGACCATATCATGGCCTCTTTCCATGGCACCGGATAAGGACTGCAATCCGATATCATAGGTTCCGCCGTCACCACCGAAGGTGATGAACTTGTAGGTTTCATCCTCTTTCAGTTTTCCTTTTTTCTTCAGTGCCTTGTAGGCTGTCTCCACGCCGCCCAGGGTTGCACCTGCATTCTCAAATGCGTTGTGGATGTAGCTGTCTTCCCAGGATGTATAAGGATACATATAGGAAGAAACCTCCAGGCATCCGGTTGCATTGCCGATAACGGCATGATCTTCCTTGTGAAGACCCCGGAGCACGGCGCGCACTGCAATGGTGGCACCGCATCCGGCACACATTCTGTGTCCCGGTGTCAGCCTTTCCGGCTGGCTCAATATCTGTTTCAAACTGTAATTGCCCTTGCTCATGTTATCTCCTTATGCAAAAATGCTTATTTCCTGGTTCGAAGACCGATATACTGATTGTGCTCAATCGGCTTGTTATCACAAATAAGGCTCTCAAGCTCACCGAAAATGTTCTTTACATGGTCTGTTGTAAAGTCTCTTCCTGCCAATCCGTAGGTATAGCATACCGCCTCTAAAAAGACCTTGTTGCGATACAATCCTGCAGTTACCTCAGAACCCAAAGGTCCGCAGTTGCCGTTATAGCTCTCGGTACGATCCATGATGGCTACTGCCTTGCAGTTCTTCAAAGCTTCAGCAATCTCTTTTTCAGGGAAGGGACGGAACACTCTGATCTTCAAAATGCCCACCTTTTTGCCTTGCTCTCTCATCTCATCCACAGCCTGCTTTGCGGTTCCTGCTGCGGAGCCCATGATCACCATGGCATACTCTGCATCTTCCATCTTATAGCTTTCAAAGAAGCCGTACTCTCTGCCGCTCATTTTGGCAAACTTCTCAGCCACCTCAAGGATGACCTCTCTTGCATTTTCCATGGCTACGGCCTGGGCTTTTTTTGCCTCCATGGCGTAAGCGGAAATGGAATAAGGGCCTACCGCAATGGGATTGGCACTGTTAAGCAAATACTCTTCCGGCTCATAGGTGCCTACAAACTCCTTCACCGGAGCATCCGGCAAAAGGGAAATATTCTCAACCGCATGGGAGGTGATAAAACCGTCCTGGCAGATCATAATGGGCAGGTGGACTCTTTTGTCCTCTGCAATGGGATATGCCTGAATGTAGTTATCATAAACCTCCTGGTTATTCTCCGCATAGATCTGGATCCAGCCCGTATCTCTTGCGCCCATACCGTCGGAATGATCGCAGTTGATATTAATGGGTCCGGAAAGGGTCCGGTTTACCAGTGTCAGCGCAATGGGAAGACGGTTGGATGCCGCAAGTAAAAGCTCCTCCCACATAAGAGCCAGACCTGCAGAAGAGGTGGCGGTCATGGTTCTGGCACCTGCTGCTTCGGAGCCGATGGCTGCCGACATGGCGGAATGCTCACTCTCCACGGGAATAAACTCCGTATCCACTTTTCCGTTGGCGATAAAACTGGATACCATCTGGGGAATCTCCGTTGACGGGGTAATGGGGAATGCAGGCATTACATCAGGATTCACCTGTCTGATGGCCTCTGCCACAGCCTCATTTCCGCTCATTCTCTCACGAATTGCCTGCTCGCTCATGCCTGACCCTCCTTTATGCTCTCTGCTGTTTCGGGGGCCTCGCAGCCTTCCCGCATCTCAATGGCACCAAAGGGGCAGTTCTTAAAGCAGATCCCGCAGCCTTTGCAATGGTCATAATCAAAATCCAGTCTCTTTCCATCCTTATAAGGAATGCTGCCATCCGGACATACCGGAACGCATAAAAGACACTGCTTGCACTTTTCCTTTAAAAAGACGGGAGTATTGGTTCTCCACTCTCCGGTCTTAAATTCCTTAGCCGTTCCCGGCGCAAACATCATCAGCCCTTCCGTCAGATCCTCATAGGGCGTCTGTTCATTGATCTTTGTTACATCCGTTCTCATACTTTTCTCCCTGGCGGCTCTGCCGCGGCTTTCATGCTTTCTGTGCTACCATATAGGCCATCTTCAGGGCCTTCATATTGCCTTCGATCACCTGTGGCTTCTTGGCAAATTTATGTGCAAAGGAGTCCTCCATCTGCTTGAAGAAATCATCCTTTTTCATCACGCCTGTAACTGCAACAACGGCTGCCAGCATGGGGGTGTTGGGGAAGTTCTTACCCAGCGTCTCCTCGGAAATGCCTCTTGCATCAATGGTGATCACCCGGCCTTCATAACCCGCCAGATCGCCTCTTACCTCATCCGCCCTTTTCGGGGTATTGATGATAATGGCACCGTCTTTGGAAAGCCCGTCCGTTACATGCACGCTTTTCAGAAGCGTTTCATCTACAACTGCCACATAATCCGGCTCATAAATATTGGAATGTACCCGGATAGGATTTTCACTGATCCTGTTAAAAGCCGTAATGGGTGCTCCCATTCTCTCCGGGCCATATTCCGGAAAGCCCTGTACATTCTTTCCTGTCATAAAGGCCACATCTGCCAAAAGCAGTGCTGCCGTTTTTGCTCCCTGTCCGCCTCTGCCGTGCCAGCGGATTTCCAAAGTCTCTTTCATGTTATTGTCACCTCTGTTGCTGTCAAATTGCCGTTTTTAGCCTCTAACTGTCTATTATACAGATTTCATGCGAAATGTAAACAAAAAACTCTTTCCTATAAGAAAAGAGCTTTTTGATAGAATTCTTCATACAATGCCAGTTCCGCCGGAAGCTTCTTCGAACTGTCAAAGATCACCTTTCCGGGATCCGTCCTGCTTGTTAAAAGATCCGCTGCCGCAAGACGTCTGGAAAGCTCGTTAGCCGTTCCCTTGGCACCGTCGAAAAAGGGCAAATCCCCTAAGATGGAAGCGATCTGTTTTTTAACAAAGGGATAATGGGTACAACCAAGAACCACCCCATCCACCTTACCGATGTAAGGAGCCAGGAGTTTTTCCAGCATCCGGTAAAGATCCTCTCCCTCCAGATTCCCTTCCTCGATGCGGGCCGCCAGATCCGGACAGGCCAGGGGAAGGAGGCTTGCGCTGGCTTCAAAGCGGGATGCCAGTTCCTTGTATTTGTCTCTGGCAAGGGTCATGGAGGTTGCCATTACCAGCACCTTTTTATTGGCAAGATTCAGCGCTGCAGGCTTCACCGCAGGTTCCACACCCACAATGGGAATTTCGGGATATTTTTCCCGAATGGTCTGGGCTGCCGCACTGGTGGCGGTATTACAGGCGATCACCACTGCCTTGGCACCTCTTTGAATAAGCCGATCCGCCAGATCCACGGACAGTGCCCGGACCTGTTCTTCCGGCTTCTCTCCGTAGGGGGCGTTGGCCGAATCTCCGTAAAACAGAAAATCTTCTCTCGGCAGTTTTTTCGTCAGGCTTGCCAGAACACTGATGCCGCCCAGTCCCGAATCAAACACGCCGATGAAATCTTCACCTGTCTCCATTTTTGCTCCTTAATGATTATCCAAAAGTTTTCGCTGCACTGCTTCCATAACGCTGTACATCTGATAACGGATGGCAAACAGGGCATCCCGGTAATCCGGATACTCTTTTGCCGCCTTTTCAAACAGCGGCTTGTAAAAATACCGGGTCTCTTCCATATATCTGACAATGCGCTTTCCGGAAAAGCCCCCTGCCATACTGGATATATTATTACACCGATCCAAAAGCTTTACCATGAGGGCGATGCGATCCTTGGAAAGCTCCTCATAGTAAGCTTCCTCTAACTCTTTGCTTCCCTCACCTGCAGCCCACTTTTTCGTCAAAAGCCGTACGCTGTTTTGTACCGCCTTTGATACCGGAAGTCTGTCATAAGCTACGCCGCAATCCTCACAGACATCATGAAGGAGGGCTGTGGCAAGAAGCTCATCTTCCACCATTCCGAGTGCAATGGCATGGAGTGCGATCTGCAAAGGATGCACAATGTAGGGAATGTTTTCCGAGCTGTCACGCCGCTGTCCCTCATGGCATTTCCTCGCAAAGGGAAGTGCCGAAAGCGTATCCTGAAGTCCTTGGGCTTTGGCACAGGATTCTACCCGGGTATATAAGATTTCTTCATCAAACAGTTCGCTCGGCAGTCCCCGCATCACAGTCCCATTTCCTTTCAGTTTTGCCACAGTTAAAGCGGCTTTTTACAGTATATAAGTTAAGGCTCGGCATTGTCAACCCGGCATCCCGGGCTTACGTCAAACCTCTGTTTCCTTAACCATTCTCATGCGATCCCCCTGATCCTCATTGTCCTGATACCCCAGCCTTTTGTACAGCTCATGGGCTCTTTCATTGGACTTATCCACATGAAATACAATGGGAACAATGCCTATGTCTTTCGCGTAGGTCTCCGCCATCCGGATCAGCTTCGTACCAATGCCCCGGCTGCGATATGCGCCTGTGACCGACAGATCATCCAGATAGATATATCCCTCTTTCCTGTACACCTGAACGGAAAGATATGCCACCACTTCCTCCCCCCACTGGGCCACATAGATCAAATCCTCCCGGTCTTTTGAAAAAAAGTTATCCAGATATCCCTCTTCGTAGTCTTCCACATCCTCTGTGTGGTAGATTGTCTGCAGCATTTCCCGAAAGAGCTCTGCAATTCTCTGTGCATCGGCGGCTTCGGCTTTTCTATAGGTAAGTTCCATACAAGGCTACTCCTTTCAGCTTGCTTCTGTTTGACTACGGCCCCATCCCTCCTGTTTCCGAATACCTGCATAAATGATATAGGAAACAACGGCGGTGAAGAGATCCGCGATGGCCTGGGTCCACACAACCCCGGACATGCCGAAAAAGTGGCTGAGTACAAACATGCCTTTGAGGAAAGGCCGATGCTGCGGAGCATGGAAGAAAGGGTGCTGCTCAGGATCATGGGAATTCCGCCGATGACAACCACATAGAACATATATTGCTTCGCATAGGCAAGCACATTGTCGGATGCCCCAAGAAACCGAAGGGTCGGTGTCATCGTAAGAAGACACAGCAGGGAAAAAACAGCTGCCCAGATCAGGGACATACGAATGCAGGAAGCCGAAACCCTGGAAGCTTCCTCGT
>JAEEKV010000239.1 GCA_016282595.1 Lachnospiraceae bacterium | reverse complement strand
GGAGCCCTGAGGCTCCCTAATTTCTTTTTGCTACATAAAACGGTTTTACACTTTTGGCACTGACAAAGCTGCTTCTTTCTTTGCTTTGACCTCCATTTGTTTTTCTGCTTCTCTGGTCTCCTTGCATAAATTTCATCTTTTTCTATAGTACCATATTTTCCCCGGAAAAGTTGCAGAAATAGCGAACTATAAACATTTCATAAACTGTATGGTTTTTTCGGTTTTATCTGATATAATCAAAATCGTTTGTGAAACTGTATTGATCAGATTTTTATGAGGAGAGGGATAATAATGAAACAAACTGGTAAAAGAACCTGCAAACTGATCCACGGGATACTTCTGATGGTTGGGATTCTCGGTTGTATGATTTTGACGGGATGTGCTGCTACTCCTGAACGAGTTTTACAAAAAACTGCGTTAACCGCTGTTTCGGATCAAACCAAGAATTACAAATGCGAAAGCGAAATCACAATGAATGCCCAGGTGGGAAATAAAAACCTGGATACAGGGGTTTCCATGGTCGCAGAACTCATTGAAAAGCCGGAATATAGCGGTCATATTGAGATGACTATGAATTATGGCCCTAAGGGAAAAGAGAAAAACGATTATTACATCGTAAAAGAAAATGATTGGACCATGATGTATTCCAGGAAAGATAACAAATGGATCAAGCAGCTTGTTACCATGGATGATCTTTCGGGGGAGCTCGAGGATATCGGTATTTACAATTACAGTTCCTTCCTGGGATATCAAAAAGCGCTTACCAGCCTTTCCATGACTGAGGAAAACTTAGATGGCGTGGATTGCTATAAGATCAAGGGACTTGTTGATCTGAGTCAGATTTCCGATCAGGCAAACGGAATTCTGGCAGATATGGGTGTAGAAAACACCGGTCTTGACTTCTCTACTCTGAGCACGGTAAAGATGTGCTACTGGATTCAGAAGGATACCTACTATCCCATTAAGATCACAATGGATATGAAGGATCTGATGCAGGATATCATGGAAATGTCCATCAAGGGTACCAGAGCCCAGGGACAGATCAAGATCAACGAAGCCGGAATGGAAATGACCTTCCACGATTTTGGTTCTGTTACCGAGATCGTACTTCCGGAGGAATGTAAGGATGCGCTGTTGCAGTAAATCATTTTATATATGGGCGTTATAAAAGGGAGCCTCGCGGCTCCCTTTATTGATGTTTTGAAATTGGTGCTTATCAATTTGCGTATGTATAGGTCGGCACAATGAGGCGATCTCCGGAGCGGATCCCTTCATAATATCCAATGCTGTTGAGTTCCTTCATCTCTTCAATGCAGCTGCGGATCTGGGAGGTTGAACCGTCTGTGTGAGCTGATGCAATACTCCAAAGGGTATCTCCGTCCTCTACCGTCACATTGGAATAAGCAGTCTCATAAGTAATCCCTGCTTCTGATGCATTCGCATTGTTGCTGTTGCGTAGGGACATCATCAATAAGGTAAACAGGATACCGAGAACGAATACAACTACGGTGATCATACCTCTCTGGATGGCAACGGCACTCTCCCGCTTCCTGTGCCACTCCTTCTTCTCCAGCTCGTACCTGACATTCTGATCCATCTCTCTGTTTCTGATTCTGTTGTTCTTCATCTTACATTCCTCCTTCGTTCTTCCGAACGAATGTTCTGTCTATGTTCTGATTATAGCGAACATCCGTTCTGTTGTCAATACAAAAATCGAACAAATATTCTGAATAAATGTTTGCTTTTTCAGAGATACTCTGATATACTGAGAAAAACAAAACATTTGTTTGATATGAGTATTGCATATTCGGAGGGTAATAAAATGGACAATAAGAGAATTACCAAAAAACAATCTGAAATTTTAGAGTACATTAAGGATTGCATTCTGAAGAAGGGCTATCCGCCTGCGGTTCGTGAGATCTGCGAAGCAGTGAACTTAAAATCCACATCTTCCGTTCACTCCCATCTTGAGACTCTTGAAAAGAATGGATTTATCAGAAGAGATCCTACCAAACCCAGGGCCATCGAGATCTGCGATGACAGCTTCCAGATGGTTCGCCACGAGATGACTTCCATTCCCATCGTCGGAACAGTTGCTGCAGGTCAGCCCATCCTAGCTGAGGAAAATATAGACGGCTACTTCCCGCTCCCTGTAGATATGGTTCCCAACGCTGAGACCTTTGCGCTTCGCGTCAAGGGCGATTCCATGATCAATGCAGGTATCTTCTCCGGCGATCAGGTATTTGTAGAACGTACCAATACCGCTCGCAACGGAGACACCGTTGTAGCCCTCATCGATGATTCCGCAACCGTGAAGACCTTCTACAAAGAGGACGGACATATCCGCCTCCAGCCCGAGAACGATAGCATGGATCCCATCATCGTGGACAACTGTGAGATCCTCGGCAAGGTATTCGGAGTTTTCCGGTTAGTATGAATTCGATGAGCAGGTTTCGGAGGATGCAGGTTCGGCAGCTGCGACAACTATCATGTAAATATATAAGCCCGGATGGCAACGCCATCCGGGCTTCTTATCATGTATTTTGATAAAGAAAAGCGCCAAAGGTTTACTTTGACGCTTTCAGCTCTTCTATCTCAATTTTGGTTCCGTCTCTCCAGATCCTTTCGATATCGTAGAAGGATCGGTTTTCCTTATCGAAAATGTGAATGATCACATCGTGGTAATCCAGCAGGATCCAGTTGGCGTTTTCGTAGCCTTCGATGGGTCTTCTGTCAAATCCCATTCTGCCAAGCGTCTCTTCCACATGGTCGGATAAGGCCTGAACTTGATTTCTGTTGTTTCCGTTGCAGATGATAAAATAATCTGCCAGGGGAGAAACCTTGCTGATATCGATCACGGTGATCTCTTCAGCCTTCTTGTTCTCCAATGCTTCCACAGCCGCAATGGCTGCATTTTTTGATGTCAATTCCATGTTATCTCCTGATCATGATTTGTCTTTGTTGTAATAGTTATAGGTTTCATAGGTAATGGGATCGATCATGGCTCCCTTTTTCCCAAGGAAATTCAAGGTGCTTTCCAAAATCACCTGCATGGCCTCATCCAGATCCGCAAAAGCAGCCCTTCTGGCCTTTTCCAAAAGAGGCAGGGGCTTTCTGTGGATCTCGATATAGTCTGCAATATAGATGATCTTTTCCAGCTTGGTCATATCCGGTTTCCCTGTGGTATGATAACGGATGGCGGAAAGAACCTCTTCATCATCAATCTTGTATTTTTCCTTTGCCAGAATGCTGCCCAGCTTGGCGTGCAACAGATCCGGATTTTCCTCCTCTGCAGCATTGATGCCCAAGCCGTATTCCTTGGCAAGCTCCAGCTTTTTCTTACTCTTTAAGCATTTGGCGCAGTCGTGCAAAAGTCCGGCCAGATAGGCTCTATAGGGACTCTCCTCATAGCGCATTGCCAGACAGGCAGCCGTATGGGCTACCGACAAGGTATGGCGAAATCTTCTCTCATCCAGAACGTCTTCAATCTCTGCTGTAAGATTCTGGAGAAAAGATTCATCGGTATGAAGCTGCTGCTCATCCGTGACCTTTGCTTCATTTTTCAGATACATGATATAACCCCCTGTGGTTGATATATTCGTCAATCTCATTCGGTACCATATAGCGGATGCTCTTTTGCTCGGCCACCCGCTTTCTGATATCCGTAGAGGAAAGATCTATCCGTGGCATGGTAAGTAGCCTGATATCAGCATTATAACGCTCTTTTAAGCCATCTGCAATCTCCTTCAAGGCCTTTGTGTCCTGCTCCCCTCTGACGGCACAAAGGATCACAGCCAGGGCAAATATCTTTTCGGGATGGACCCACTTTTCCATATTCATAAGGGAATCCGCACCGATGATGTAAAACCACTGTGCATCCTCTCTTGCCTCTGTCAATTCCTGCAGGGTCTCATAGGTGTAGGTATTGCCTTCTCTTTTGATCTCGATATCCGAAATGGAAAACAGCGGATTGTCAGCTATGGCTAACTTTGTCATCTCAAACCGGATGTCCGAAGGCAGCTGATCCGGATTGTTTCGTTTCATCCACTGTATTCCCGTTGGAATAAAAACAACCTCAGAAAGTCCGTATTCACTTGCGGCATACTCCGCCATCAAAAGATGTCCGTTATGGATGGGATTAAAGGTTCCTCCCATAATGCCGATCTTCTGTTTCTTAGCATACTCCTGCATGAAGTCACCCCCTTATCTGGGCAGTTCAATCTTCGGGTGATCCTTGTCCTTCTTATAAAGAACGATTTTGCGTCCGATGACCTGTACGACCTCGGATTTTGTCCTCTCGGCGATAGTCTGCGCGATCATGCCCGGATCCTCCAGACAGTTCTTTAAAACCGTCAGTTTGATAAGTTCCCGGGTATTAAAGCACTCCAAAACCCCTTCCGTCAGCTGGGGTGTTACGCCGCCTTTGCCGACCTGGACAATGGGATCAATATTCATGGCAAGTCCCTTGAGATAGGATCTTTGTTTGCTTGTCATAGTCATTCCCTTTCTACTTATAGTAATCGAAGCTGTGTCCGTACATTCTGACGGTATCGCCGTCCTTGATGCCCAGTTGCTCCAGCTGATCCAGGATACCATTGTCCTTTAAGAACTTCTGGAAGAAGATAAAGCCCTTCTCTGACTCGATATTGGTATAACCAAGCATCTTCTCAATCCTGGGACCTTCGATGACATATTCCTTTTCCTTCTCGTCGTATTCCACTGTAAAGGGTTCGGTGGAAACGAAGTTCAGCTCTTCGGGATCGTATTCCTGCTCAAATACCACTGGCTCATCCTCCATATTCTGCAGGATCTCCCATACTTCATAGAGAAGCGTTTTCAGATTCTCACCGCTGACTGCCGAAATGGGGATCACTTTGATCTGAGGCTCAAACTCCGCACGAAGCTTGGCAATGATCTCATTCTCATCTCCCACAATGGCGTCGATCTTGTTGGCTGCGATAACCTGGGGTCTTTTGGCAATCTCCGGGCTATAGGTTTCCAGCTCCTTTTGAATGGCCTTGATATCTGCTACGGGATCTCTTCCTTCCACACCTGCCGCATCTACCATATGAATAAGAACACGGCAACGCTCAATATGACGCAGAAATTCAAAGCCCAGTCCAACGCCCTCGGAAGCACCTTCAATAAGGCCCGGAATATCGGCAATTACAAAGCCCTGACCGCCTTCCATATCCACAACTCCAAGGTTGGGCTGCAGGGTGGTAAAGTGATAATTGGCGATCTTAGGTCTGGCATTGGTAACTCTGGAAAGGAAGGTGGATTTTCCTACGTTGGGAAATCCCACAAGTCCTACATCCGCAATGACCTTCAGCTCTAAGAAAAGATCCAGTTCCTTTGCAGGTTGTCCCGGCTGTGCATAGCGGGGAGCCTGCATGGTAGAGGTTGCATAGTGCTGATTGCCGTTGCCGCCCTTTCCTCCGGTAAGGATCACAAATCGTCTCAGGTCACCGGACATATCTGCAATGACCTTTAAGCTGTTGGCTTCCTTGATAACAGTTCCTTCTGGCACCTTTAAGATGATGTCCTCGCCGTTTTTACCGCGGCAGTTACGCTTTCCGCCGTCTTCACCGTTGCCTGCGGCGTATTTTCTGACATGACGATAATCGGCCAAAGTGTTCTGACCTTCATCAACCTCGAAGATCACGCTTCCGCCGTCGCCACCGTCTCCTCCGTCCGGACCACCGTTGGGTACATATTTTTCCCGTCTGAAGGAAACATGTCCGTCTCCGCCCTTACCGCTTCGGATATAGATTTTCGCTCTGTCTGCAAATCCCATAATACTCCTTTAAAATCTGAAAAAACGGCCCCTGATACGGGATCAGGAGCCGCCTTGCATTCATTATGAAAGATTAGTCCTCAACAGGATATACACTAGCCTGCTTTAAGCTTCTGCCCTTTCTCTCGAAACGAAGAACTCCGTCAGCGAGTGCATACAGGGTATCATCATTGCCACGTCCTACGTTGATACCGGGATGGATCTTGGTACCACGCTGACGATACAGGATATTACCAGCCTTTACAAACTGTCCGTCTGCTCTTTTTGCTCCTAATCTTTTAGACTCGGAATCTCTACCGTTCTTGGTAGAGCCGACTCCCTTCTTATGTGCAAAATACTGAAGGTTAAATGCGATCATCGGTTACACCTCCTTTTCGTTTTAACCGTACATATTGAGGATACTGCTGTTCCAGATAGCTCAGTCCTAAGATCATGGAATCGATCAAAAGCTGTGTATCGTGGTTGGGCTCTTTTAAAAGAAGCTTCATATAACCGCCGTCCTTGGAAGCACTCTCTTCGTAGGTTCCTTCCCTGGCCGCATAGGTCTCAATGGAATTTACCGTAGTGATCCCTAACGTGGAAAGTCCTGCACAAACAATGTCTTCCCCTGCTTCGGCAGCCCCGGCATGCCCGTCAAATTCGAATCCGGTATAGCTTCCTGCCTGATCCTCAAAAATCGTAATTGTCGTCATAACACTTATGCGTTGATCTTGTCGATCTTAACTTTGGTGTATGCTTGTCTGTGACCGTTCTTCTTATGATAACCACTCTTGGGTTTGTACTTGTAAACGATAACCTTTTTGCCTCTGCCCTGCTCTAAAACCGTAGCAGATACGGAAGAAGAAGCAACGTCCTGGCCTACCTTCAAGGAATCACCGCCTACTGCAAGAACCTGGTCAAAAGTTACAGTACTATCTACTTCTGCATCGAGCTTCTCAACCTTGATCACATCGCCCTCAGCAACCTTGTACTGCTTTCCACCTGTTGCAATAATTGCGTACATAAGGCACCTCCTATTTCAAATCTCGCTGACTTCGGTGAGCCCTGTGGGCTGCTTTTACCTCGCCAAGCGGCATACTCAGAAAGAATACCATATCAAAAGGCGTTTGTCAAATAAATTTCGCCTTTTCTTTCACCTGTTCTCTGGCAGCTTTCGCCTTCTTGGCTGCCTTTTCCAGTTCCTTGGCTTCTTTTTCCAGTTCCTCGGCTCTCTGTGCCTCTTCGTTGGCTCTCTTTAAGGCGATCTTAGCCTCTTCCTGGGCGATCCTTGCGATCTCCTTGGCCTCGTCAGCCTTACGGCGTGCTTCCTTCTCAGCTTCGGTAGCATCTGCTAACTTTTTCAGCTCCATCTGACGCTGTCTTTCCTCTTCCTTGCGACGTTCGATCTCTGCAAGCTCCTTAGCCGTAAAGGGCGTATAGGAGAAGATCTGAACGGAAAGGGCGGGCATTTTAAAGCTGATGGAGTTTTCTCTGTTATCCCACTCCTGCTCGTCTGAGGCGATGCTTCTGACATTCACAAAGCCCTTACCGCCGAACTTCTTGGAATCGGAGTTTAAGATCTCCTTATATTTTCCTGCAAAAGGAACGCCAACCCGGTAGCCCTTTCTCTGCTCGTTGGCAAAGTTGCATACCACTAACAATACATCCTTATCGTCATTGCCTTTTCTCAGGAATACGATGACATTCTCATTGGCGGAAATGGCGTTGATCCACTCAAATCCATCGGCGTCAAAATCCAGCTCGGAAAGGGCGGGATATTTCATATAGGTTTGATTGAGAGTCTTTACATACTCATTCATCATGGCATGCTCATCATACTTAAGAAGATCCCAGCGGATGCTCTCTTTTTCCGACCACTCATCAAACTGGGCAAAATCCTGTCCCATGAACAGAAGCTTCTTGCCGGGATGGGTCATCATATAACCATAGAAGGCACGAAGGTTAGCGAACTTGTCTCCGATCTCACCGGGCATCTTGCCGATCATGGAGCTCTTTTCATGCACAACCTCGTCGTGTGATACCTCCAGCATGAACTTCTCTGAGTAGTTATAAACCATGGACATGGTAAGCTCGCCGTGATGCTGTCCTCTGAAGAAAGGATCCAGCTTCATATATCCGGTAAAGTCGTTCATCCATCCCATATTCCATTTCATATCAAAGCCAAGGCCATCATCTGCCGGCTTCTCCGTAACCTTGGGCCATGCAGAGGACTCTTCCGCAATGAGCAAAAAGCCGTCTTTTCTCTTATGAAGCAGCTCGGATACCTGATGGATAAAGTCGATGGCTTCCAGGTTTTCCTTGCCGCCATACATATTGGGGATCCACTCCCCGTCTGCTCTTCCGTAGTCCAGATACAACATGGAGGATACGGCGTCCATCCGAAGTCCGTCCGCATGATACTCCTTGGCCCAGAACAGGGCGTTTGCCAAAAGGTAGTTGCGAACCTCGCCTCTTCCGTAGTTGTAAATCAGGGTACCCCAGTCGGGATGTACCCCCTGACGTGGATCTGCATGCTCGTACAGATGAGTTCCGTCAAAGAATCCCAGTCCGTTGCCGTCCTTGGGGAAATGTGCTACGGACCAATCCAGGATCACACCTATGCCTGCCTCATGCATGGCATCCATAAAGGCCATAAAGTCCTTGGGACTTCCGTAGCGGGCCGTAGGTGCATAGTAGCCAAGGGTCTGATAGCCCCAGCTCTCATCCAGAGGATGCTCCATAACGGGCATGAGCTCGATGTGTGTATAGCCCATCTTTTTCACATAGGCAATGATCTTTTCTGCCAGCTCTCCATAGGAATAAAACTCCCTGGTATCCTTCTCGTCATCAAAGGAAGGCTTTGCAAAGCTTCCCAAATGTACCTCCAGAACTGACATAGGGCTCTTTTCCATATCCTTGGAGGCACGTTCCTTCATCCACTTTTCATCCTTCCAGTTGTAGCCGGAAAGGTCGCAGATCAGGGATGCGTTGTTGGGCCGCAGCTGACTTGCAAGGGCATATGGATCTGACTTTAAAAAAACGGTGCCGGATTTGATCTTGATCTCGAATTTGTAGTTATCTCCCACATTGGCACAGGGAACGAAGATCTCAAAAATTCCGGAATCCCAAAGGCGTCTCATCTGGTGGAATCGACCATCCCAGTCATTGAAATCGCCTACTACACTGACGCGCAAAGCGTTGGGAGCCCATACTGCAAAATAGATGCCCCGGATACCGTCGATGGTCTTCGGGTGAGCGCCAAGTACATCATAGATCTCTGTATGAATACCGGCAGCAAATTTTTCCGCATCCCGCCGCGTGATCTGTGGCTCAAAGCGGTAAGGATCCAGCACTTCTTTGGTCTTGCCGTTCTCCAAAAGGACTTCGTAATGGTAATCCTTGGGAACCTCGGTCTTGGGAAGCAGATCCGCTCTGGGCACGATCTGTGCAAAGAACCCGGCTTCATCCGCCAGCTCCATGGAATACTTATTCTTTCCGATGACAACCCAGGCCTTCTCCGCGTCCGGATAGAAGAACTGGAACAAAAATCCGGTTCCCTTTTTCTGAACCCCCAATAATCTGTGAGGATTGTCCTCTTCGGAATATACGATGGCTTCAATATCCGCCCAATTCATCATGCGATATAATTTTTTAGTCACGCTTACACCCTCCTGCCGTTTTTGCTATCATGTTACCCCTCTGTATTGGTGCTTTTATCGTTCAATGTCATGGATGAAGATCCCGCTTCTAAGCTTCGGCTCAAACCAGGTGGATTTCGGCGGCATTAACAGCTTGGCATCTGCCACAGCGAAAAGCTCCTCCATGGATGTGGGATGCATGGAAAAGGCTACGACACAATCGTTTTGGCATCTCTTTTCCAGCTCGCCCAGGCCTCTGATACCGCCCACAAAATCGATCCTGGAGTCCGTCTTGGGATCGTCAATTCCCAGGATGGGGGAAAGAAGATTGTCCTGAAGCAGGGAAACATCCAGTCCCTTTACGGCGTCATCGCTCTTTTTCTCTTCCTTGATGGTAAGCTTATACCAAACGCCCTCCAGATACATGCCGAACTCGCCCTTATTGTCAGGACGGAAGGCTCCGTGATCCTTGGCATCAGCCTGCGAGGGATCAAACTCTTCAATGTCAAAGGAGGCTTTTACCGCATCCATAAAGGCTTCCTTGGAAAGACCGTTCAGATCCTTTACCACTCTGTTATAGTCAAAGATCCGAAGCTCGTCTGCGGAAAACAGAACGGAAAGGAAGAAGTTAAACTCCTCTTCTCCTGTATAATCAGGCTTTGCATCCCGTCTCATCTGGGAAACCCGAACAGCGGATGCGCAGCGATGATGTCCGTCTGCAATATAAATGGCGTTCATCTTTTGGTACAGGGAGTGGATCTGGGCATTGATATCTTCATCATCGATCCTCCAAACCCTGTGGGTAATGCCATCCTCGGAGGTGAAATCATACATGGGTGTGCTGTTTTTCACTGAACTCTTAAGGTTCTCCAGGGCATCGTTTCTGCGATGCGCCAGAAAGATGGGACCGGTCTGTGCGGAAAGGGCATCCACGTGGCGGATACGATCCTTTTCCTTATCTGCCCTTGTATTCTCATGCTTTTTGATCACATTGTTCATATAGTCATCGACGGAGGCACATCCTACGATTCCTGTCTGAGAATGACCGTCCATGATCAGCTCGTAAAGATAAAAGCCTGCTTCGCTATCCTGAATGAAGCTGCCTTCCTTTTTCCTTGTCTCATACAGCTCGCTTGCCTTGGCGTACACCTCATCGGCGTAGGTATCTACATCATCGGAAAAGGATGTCTCTGCCCTGTCGATGGCCAAAAAGGAAAGGGGATTCTTAGCTACGACCTCGCAGGCCTCCTTTCTGTTATATACATCATAAGGAAGTGCTGCTATTTTTCCTTCCATTCCTTCTTTGGGTCTTACCGCCCGAAAGGGCCTAATCTCTGCCATTTGATTCTTCCTCCAGGTTAGTCATAGTTAACAAAATCGGGTGCATGGCTATATGCTCATACACCCGATATTATAACATACTTATCCTTATCTGTCAGTTGTTATTTCCCCATCACATTGGTTTTTTCATTCTTTTTGAAGGCCTCCTGCAGCTTGCTGCCGTTTCCGTCCAGCGCCTTATGCATCAGTTCTTCCGGTTTCGAATTTTTCAGGGTTTTTTGGAAGCTTTCACGGCTCATCACTTCCCGGGTGTATTCTTT
>JAEEKV010000238.1 GCA_016282595.1 Lachnospiraceae bacterium | reverse complement strand
TTCTTTTTTTACTAGCTTCGATTAAGAGTACCGATGCAGGTTTTCACTACTGGGAACAGAATGAGGTAAGTCCGAAAGAGAGGCAGCTCCTCAGGGAGAGTTTTTCCCACGGCCTGCCGGACGTTCTGGCGGTGGGCTTTCCGGGAGAGCAGACGGCGGCCCTTCTTCATTCCAAAAAGAAAGAGGAGCTGTCCTTGCAGTTTCCTGCCTGGGTCCTTGAGGAGGTCTCTTTTGACGGCGGCGGCTTTGCAGAGCTTGCCCGCAGAGCAGAGCTTGTAAAAGAGAAGATGGGATTAGCGCTGGCAGGAGAGGGGGAGCGGTTTCGGATCGCAAAAGGCCTTCCCCCGCTTTTATTTGAAGCTGCAGATCACGGGATCTTCGGCGCCCTTTGGGATATGGGAGAGGCCCTCGGCAGCGGGATCGAAGCGGAGCTGTTGCAGATTCCCATGAAGCAGAGCGTGATCGAGATTTTGGGACGTTACCAGTTAAATCCTTATGAGCTGCCTTCCAAAGGCGTCTTCCTTCTGGTTTTGCGGGATGGAAGAGCAGCTGTAAGAAAGCTGCAAAAGGAAGGCCTTACTGCAAATGTCATCGGACAGATCACTCCCGGGCCGGACAGGGTTCTGACGCTTTCGGAGGAAGTCAGACATCTGAACATCCCCAGAAAATCCGACTGGAAGGATTTAAAAGCGCTGCTGAAGCGAAGGAACAGTGAGAATGATTTTTCATTCTGAAGTTTGAAAAGATACCCGATTTGTGATATGCTTTTGAGGTATGAAAACCCTTATTCTGCCGAGGCAGAACGAAAGAGGGTCAGGAGGAATGGCATGAGAGAAAGAATTTTGGCGATCATTGAAAAAAACAGCCGCATTGATTTAAAGGAGCTGGCGATCATTATGGGAGAGCCGGAAATCGAAGTGGCCAACGAATTAAAGGCGATGGAAGAGGCGGGTATCATCTGCGGATATCATACCCTCATCGACTGGGAAAAAACCAATATTGAAAAAGTAACAGCGCTGATCGAGGTGCGTGTAACGCCCCAGAGAGGTCAGGGCTTTGATAACATCGCGGAGAGGATCTACAAGTATCCGGAGGTAAATTCCGTATATTTGATCTCCGGCGGTTATGATCTTCTGGTAACCCTGGAAGGAAAAACACTGAAGGAGGTTTCCGGTTTTGTGACCGATAAGCTTTCCACCCTGGAGACGGTCATGAGTACGGCAACCCACTTTATTCTGAAGAAATACAAGGATCACGGAACGATCCTGCAAAAAGATGAGGTAGACGAAAGGATGAAGGTGACACCATGAGAAATCCTTTGGCAAAACAGGTAGTAGAGTTAAAGCCCTCGGGGATCCGCAAGTTTTTTGATCTGGTTGCGGAGATGCCCGATGCCATCTCACTTGGCGTAGGAGAACCAGACTTTGATACCCCCTGGCACATCAGGGATGAAGGTATTTATTCCCTGGAGCGGGGCAGAACCTTTTATACCTCCAACTCCGGTCTGATGGAGTTGCGAACTGAGATCTGCGAGTATTTAAAGCGCAGGGTCCATGTGGAATACCAGCCCAAAACCGAGGTCCTGGTCACGGTAGGAGGATCGGAAGCCATCGATCTGGCGCTGCGTGCCATGATCAATCCGGGAGAAGGGGAAGAGGTTTTGATCCCCCAGCCTTCTTATGTATCCTACGAGCCCTGTGCGATCCTGGCAGGGGCCAAGCCCGTGATCATAGAACTGAAGGCGGAAAATGAATTTCGGCTGACGGCACAGGAGCTGGAAGCTGCCATTACGGATAAGACCAAGATCCTGGTACTGCCCTTCCCGAACAACCCCACGGGAGCCATCATGGAGAAAAAGGATTTGGAGGCCATCGCACCCATCATTGAAAAACATGATCTGTTCGTGATCTCCGATGAGATCTACTCCGAGCTGACCTATAAGAGCGAACATGTTTCCATTGCTTCTTTGCCGGGCATGAGAGAGCGGACCATCCTGATCAACGGTTTTTCCAAGGCCTATGCCATGACGGGATGGAGACTGGGCTATGCCTGCGGACCTTCCGAGATCCTGACCCAGATGACCAAGATCCATCAGTTTGCCATCATGTGCGCTCCTACCACCAGCCAGTATGCTGCTGTGGATGCCCTGAAAAACGGGGACGGGGACGTGGCTGACATGAGAGAGGCTTATAACCAGCGCAGACGGTATCTGATGCATGCCTTCAAAGAGATGAAGATGCCCTGCTTTGAGCCCTTCGGTGCCTTTTATGTATTCCCCTGCATCAAGCAGTTTGGTATGACCTCCGAGGAGTTTGCCACCCAGCTGTTAAAGGAAGAACAGGTGGCTGTGGTACCCGGAACGGCTTTCGGGGACTGTGGAGAGGGCTTTTTGAGAATCTCCTATGCGTACTCTTTGGAGAATCTGAAGAACGCCATGGAGAGGATCGCAAGATTTATCGGAAGGAGACAGTGATCATAGCGTCTCCGCGGGCATTGGCATTCCATCCGCTTTTCGGTTTTTTGACACGTTAAGCTGTGATTGTTT
>JAEEKV010000237.1 GCA_016282595.1 Lachnospiraceae bacterium | reverse complement strand
TTTCGTCTGCCGGATGATCGAATCCGTAACCATATTCTTTATCTTACCTGAGGTGATCATATTCCGAAGTTCTGCTTCATTATTGTAGTCCCCGTTTGTAATGATATTATGGTTCTTTAAACCATTGATCACATTATTCTTTACATCATCATATGTCATATAATCAGCTTTAATGGCATATGCAACCGACTCATACTTCGGATCCGTCAGAATCTGCATTGTCACATAATCACCCAGTCTCTCATATCTATCCTCTTCCGGCTTTTTAGCTAAGTTTCCGGCATTAAGGATAACACGCCCTTCATTGTTTGTGGATCCGGTAAGGACATAATGCGCTATATCCTTTTCTTCGCCATCCGCATAATTCATGCTGGTCTTTAACTGACTGATATAATCTTCCGTGCCTTTCCGTATTTCCTCCCATTTATTATAATTCATCGTCCCGTTCTTCCGAAGGAATTCCCTGAATACAGGGTTCTTTGCCAGAATATCCGCTTTTTTCTGGAAATCGCCATACTTGATAAACCGGTCGAGATCCGTTTTTCTCTGGTCCAACTGTTCACTGGTAAGATTTCTGTCTGCAGCCTTCTCCAATGCGCTCTTCAGATAGTAGGATACTGCTGCATCATAGGGATCAGGATTCTTAACCGGTTTCAGAAGTGCGGTCATATCCTTTCCAATCTGCTTCATTCCCGAATCTAAAGTCAAAATGATATCCTTATATCTTCGATTTCGAAGGTATTGTTCATTCGTTTTCAGATCCTTACCCAGGTTATTCCAATCTTTAGCCACTGTATCAACGCCATTGCATAAGTTTACCCTGCTATACTGTTTAATCCGATTTTCCAGTTTCCCATCAGGCACATCAGCCATTGTACAGCCATCTGCAAAAGCCCCGTCTAACTGCGTTACGTTACGGAGGGTATTGTATACCAGGAGATATTTCGGAAGTTCCTTTGTAATTGCTTCGGCCTCCTCAACCCGATTACGTTCTATTCCCGGCTTTTGAGTACCGAACAAGGGCTTATTTATCTTGCAATACTCCTCTGCTTTTTTCTGCAGTCGTTCCAGGGCAGTCTTAATATCCGCAGGTCTGCTGTTCTCCTTGTTTTTTATGATTCGGACACATCTGAGTAAAGCTTCTTCTAAACTTCTTAATGATCCGCTTCCGACCGTTCCCATTTCATCCAGATATTTATCGTCGATTTTAGGACTATGTCTTAGAATCTTCTCTCTTCCCGGATGAGTCAGAATCAGCCCATGCCAACGATATTCGAGGAAAACTCCCAGATTCAAAAGATGTTCCGAATGCATTATCCGACAATACTCCAGTCTCTTTGCTGTCTCTGTGTCCGGGATCAAAACCCTGCTTCCCTTCACGGCAGGTTGATCTTCATTGTCAAGACCGATGTATTTCAGCCGGATCTCCGTATCACCGGCAGCAATCTTCTTCAATATTTCAAACTGAAGACACTTTTCCCTGAGTTTGGGATTGTCAACATTTGCGTATTTTTCTCCCCAGAGTTCCTGCGGTGTCTTTCCTCCGATCAGGAAAAGATCCATCCTGTTCTGTATACCGGCCTCAGCAAGAAGAGCACCTAACCGTCCTGAGAATAACGGGTTAAACATTGCGCTGACATATTCGCCTTTCCTATACTTCTTTTGAGGATCCAGTTCAACGAGGCTTTCATCATTTACGAAATTCTTTACTGCTTCCGCATCGTCATCCGGAACGGCAAGGATAAGTTCCTTCATGTTTCTGAAGTCCAGATTATTTAAAAAGGCATCATGCGCATCGCAGTTTGCATTTTCTATTTTTATCTTCTCTTCCTTCCGGCTCTGATCGAGCAAGGGTTTGAATTTTTTCCGGAAGGAAGCCTTATCCTTTCCGGTGAGATAATTCACAAGGTCTTTTCTGGGAATCTCCGGATGCGCTTTATACTTCGGGTTTCTTCTTCCGTTTTTATCATATAATTTCCCCGTGAAGTTAGATCCTGCCAGGCACATGGGCAAAAGATTCTTTTTTTCTGCTGCTATGATCTCGCCCATATTCTTACCGGCATTTTCCTTAAGGAGTTCCTCGGTGATCATCCGGTTGGCCGCAATGCCGGAGAGATTTTGTAATACTTCGTTGCTGTTTCCGGAAATCTTTTTCGGCAGATAACCCATCTTTACAATATTCGTCAGTTCGCTGAAGGCAGTCCATGTTTCCATGATTTTCGAAAAGGCTCCCGGTTTAAAACTGTTTTCAACAGTTGAGTTCACAGCTATTCCCAGCGAATTACCCATGTTACCGATCATTTCAGAACCCATATTAGCACAGAGGCTGTTGATCTTTGCAAATGCAGCCAGATCATTTCTCGTTTTTTCAGGATCCGAAAAATCAAATGCGGGTAGTTTATATTTTTTAATCTTTTCCGTTGCCCTTTCAAAGATATCCATCCAGCATTTAACTGAAGTCTCGTATTCTCCTCTGTTATTTGCCTTAAATGTCGGATGTTTTTTACAATATTCAGCAAATTCTTCAACTATCCTCGGGTTACTCAACTCAGAAATCGTCTCAATACTGATATCAAGCTTACGTCCCTGCGCCCCATCTGTTTTTCGCTTAGCTGCATCACCAAACGTGCTTCCGATTTTGGGATTTTTATAATATCCAAGAGCCCAAATGGTAAACATCCAGCCGGCCGTATGCATTTGATCCGCCGGGATTACACTTTCCAGTTTCTCTCTGACAGACTGTTTTTCAAAGGTCCTGTTAAGATTGTTCTGATGTGTTGCCAGCCATTTCTGTGCATCAACACCCGGATCAATATTTGTGTCAAACGCAAGTTCCTTCTTCTCTCTGTCTGTCGGTTCTTTTGCGGCATATGCATCATTCAGTCTTTTAAAATGAACGAACCAGGCATAGGATTCCTCCGAACCCTCTATCCTTTGGGCAGAGCTGTTCTGAATTGCTTTATTCTCCTGTCGCGATGGCAGTTTGGTGACATAGTCGTTATACTTTTCTTCTAAATCCTTATAGTTCTGTGCACGCTTTACCTCTTCCTTTTTATCCTCTTCCTTGGCCCAGTCTTTAATGTTCCCTTTATACGGTCCTGTATACTCCTCATTTCCAAACTCATAAACAGGACTCTTAAACTCTTCTTTTTTTCTGAGATCTTCTATTTTGTCCTGTTCTTTTTCATCGTAGCCTTTTCCCCTGAAGAATCTTTCTCTCTCATCTTC
>JAEEKV010000236.1 GCA_016282595.1 Lachnospiraceae bacterium | reverse complement strand
GGCTAAATAGGATAGTTTATGGACGAGAAACTGACCGGTTTTATCACAACTGAATACAAGATCGGAAAGCTTAGTATCGCCCCCATTGATCTGTTGCTTTTGGTTTTTACCATTGTCTTCGGGATCATGCTTCGCAGTAAGGTTTGGATGATCGGCGGTGTCATTGAAAGCGGTATTGAGATCCTGGGCAGCTTTGCACAGGTTATGAAGGGGATCAGCATCTTTTTTGATGTGGTGATGGCGATCCTTGCAGGCTATTACGTTTTCCTGTTGTCCGGCAGTAAGGTGCGAGGATATATCGCCTATGCCATTCTGTTTTTGCTTCCGCCTGTGGTAATGACATCAGCCATGTGGGGCAGCGGAGACAGCGTATATCTGTCTGCAGTACTGCTATCACTCATCGCCCTTCGGAAGGAAAAAAGTAAGACGGCGCTAACCATTTATATTCTGGCCTGCTTCTTTCATCCCTACGCCCTGTTTTTGCTACCCCTGTTTTTAGCTTATGGTGCTAAATACGGCTTCGGTATGCCGGCGGGACTTTCCGTGGCATTGCCGGGACTGGGACTGGTGGCAGGTGCTGCCAACCTGCTTCTTCGAAGTGGCGATTCCATTTATTTGTTTACCAAAGCAGAGTATTTCATCAGCGCCCAGAGAATGGAGCGACTGTTGTCCTATCACTTCCCGAATCTGTATCAGATGATCGGAGAGGGAGCCTTTGTTTCGGAGTATGAAAAGATCGGCGCTGCCATGGGTGTTGCCCTTGGCATCTGCCTGTTTCTCTATTGCTGCAGGCAGCTGGAAACCGCCGGGAAAGAAAGCATGGTGCTTTCCGGTATTCTGTGCGCCCTGGCTCTTAGTTTTATCCTGCCGGGAATGGATGAAAGAGCTGGACTTTTAGCCATGCTTCTGTCTGTCTGCCTGGCTATGCAAAAGCCGAAAACGGCCTGGCTTGCCATCTTTGAAGCCATCCTTTGCTTTTTGGCAGGAGCTGCCTTTTTCAGAGGAGAGAGCTTCTGGCCGCTGTCCATTCCGGCATTGCTTCAGCTGCTTGTTATGGTTGCCTGCTTTGACGGCAGACTTTTGGGAATGCGGATAGAACGTACCACTGAGAAAAACGATAAAGAGTAATTACATGGATCAGAAACAAACACGAAAAGTTGAAAAACTGGATTACATAGACGGCCTGAAGGTCTGCGCCTGCATGATGATCTTTAATTTCCATTTCATCAATGCGTTTTATGCGGGCTTTTATTCCCTGCGTCCGGAGGAGTATCACCTTCCTGCACTGGAGTATTTTGTGGGAAGCTCTCCTTTGAATCTCATCATGGGAGGCAAGTTCGGCGTTCGGATGTTTATGACCATCAGCGGATTCTTTGTAGGCTATCGCTTCTTTTTGACGGGAGAGAAAAAGTCTCTGACCTCAGGTGTGCTGAAGAAATACCTGCGTCTTGTCTTTCCCATCGTCACTGCGAACTTTGCAATCTACCTGCTGATGAAGTTTGGGATGTTTACCAACGGAGTGGCTTCACAGCATGCCGGAACGGCGGTGTACTTTGGTAACTATAACCAGTTTGCGCCGAAGCTTTGGGAAGCCCTTTATGAAGCAATCTGGGGCTGTTTTGCTACGGGAGCCAATCGCTACAACGGTCCTTTGTGGTTTATCTACTATGAGTTTTTCGGAACCATTCTTTGTGCGGCGATCCTGTCCCTTTTGGGCAATTCAAAAGCCAGATATATCGCCTATGCCGTAGGTTGTATTCTGGGGATCCGGACGGACTTTTTACCCTTTATTCTGGGTACCGTGGTCTGTGATCTGACCTATCGCCCCCCTGTGAGGCTGGAAAAGCTGCAGGAGAAAAAGATCTTTACAGCCCTTATGTGGCTGCTGTTTTTAGGCGGTATGTTTTTGGGATCCTTCCCGCCTATGGGAGAGAGACTGGAGGGAACCATCTATGCACCCTTCCCGAAGAAGATCATCCTGTTTTACATTCTGGGTGCATCCTGCGTGCTGTATGCGGTGCTGCACCTTCAGCCCTTGAAAACGCTGCTGGGGCAAAAGTGGATCATCTGGCTGAATACCTACAGCTATGGCTTTTATCTGACCCACTTTTTCATTTTGTGTACCTTTGCAGGTGGGTTCTATCTGGCATTGGAGCCCTATTGCAATTATCATTTGATAGCCATTGCTAACTATCTGCTGTCCTTCGGGCTGACGGTTGGAATTTCCATTTTGATCCACAAATATGTGGAGATCCCGGGAATGAAACTTGCCAACGGCGCCGCTGCGAAATTGCAGGAAAGGGAGCCTTGATGAATTGATTCTGAGGGGGATCATGAAATTTATGACGGATCAGAAGATCCGGGAAATCGTATGAAAAAAGACGAGACGAAACAGGAAACAAAAGAGTTGCAGACAGCAATGCGTGCAGGCCGTCAGGACTGGATCGACCTTGCAAGATGCATCGCCATGCTCATCGTTATGATGAACCATATCGGACTTGTGATCCGGGGCGTGAATTTTGCGGGCGGTCTGTTTTATGTGCCTGTTTTTTTTGTTTTGTCCGGATATGTGCGACGGGAAAAAGAGGGAGATTATCGAGACTTTGTTATTGAAAAAGCCAAACGACTTCTGGTTCCTTTTTTCATCACCAATATGATCCTGTCTGTCCTCTTTTTGCTGAAGGATTATGCACAGGGAAATGAGATCAGCATGTTTTCCGTCTTTGGTTTTCTGTATGGCAGAAACCAGATGTTTTCCGAGAGAGATACCATCTTTGCCGACTGGCACTATACAAATACCTACTACATGACCCATTTAAATGCCCCCACCTGGTTTTTGCCCGCCCTGTTTTTGACGGTGATCTCCGCGGAGATTTTGCTTCGGACGGCGAAAAAGAAGGATGCGGAATGGACCTATCTGATCTCCAGTATTCTTTTGCTGACGGCAGTTTGCTGGAACTATTTATGTCCCTTCCTGTTTCCCTGGAGCCTGGATGCACTTCCCGTATTTTTGGGCTTTTTCCTTATGGGGCATCTCCTTGCTAACGGGTATCTGGATCGCTTTTGGAGGCATAAATGGCTGTTTGTACTTTTGCTGGCGGCTTTGATCCCCGGAGCCCTGCTGAATGGATCGGCTAATTTTTCCATCGGAGATTACGGGAAAAGTATGATGCTTGGATATTTTAACGCCCTTTGTGCCTGCGTTTTGCTCATCGGATTTTGCTATCTGGTAAAGGACCATGTACCGAAGGTATTTGCCTATGTGGGAAGAAAGACCCTTCCCCTTTTGTGCTGGCACTATCCTCTTTTGGTAGCCATGGAAGCAGCAAGAGCCTATGTGCTGCCTGCTGAGGGTGTTTTATTGATGCTTTGCAAAGCGGTGGAGATCGTTGTAGCCACCGGACTGATCTGTCTTGGGGATGAAGTGATCAGTCGGATTCGAAAGAGAGTTTAGGAGTAGGGGATATGACACCGGATAAGGGTTTGCAATTTCATAAAGACGGCAGAGATCCGGCCCTTGACGGTGTAAAGGGCCTGGCTATTTTGCTGGTAATGATCGGGCATTGTATTGTTTTAAACGGCCTGGATCAAAGGGATCCCTTCCTCTATGACGGGATCAAATCCGTGCAGATGCCCCTGTTTATGCTGATCAGCGGCATTGCTGCAGGCAAAGGGGTATTGAAGTTTTCGAAACTGAAGAAAAGGGCAGTCTCCTACCTGGTTCCCTTTTTTAGCTGGTTTGTAATCTCCTATGTGTGGGCGAGGATCAGAGACTCATTGGCCCATAAGCCCGTGAGCTGGGGCACCTCGGATTTTCTTACGGAAGCAAAGCTTCTTTTGTTTCAGACAGACAGGGGCCTTTGGTTTTTGATGACCCTGTTTGTCATTACGGTGGTAATGACGATCTGTGTCAGCCTGACGGAGAAAAAGTGGCTGCAGATGGTATTTATGGGAGTTTTTTACCTGCTGCTCATCCTGCAGGCTCGAAGCGGCTTTTTGCTTCTTTCCCCTTCCCTTACGGTGCTGTATATGCCCTACTATGTACTGGGCTATCTGTGGGAAAAAGCCGGGCGGTTTCATCGGTTCGAAGAAATGCAAACCGGCGGGAAAAGCGATCGGATTTTTGCGCTTTGCCTGATCGCCTTCTGTGCCCTTGTCTTTTTGTTTTTGGTGATCCGCTATCCTTTGACGGCTCCCGTGACGGATACCCTGACCCTGGCTGTGCAGATGGCAGCGTCTCTTACCGGGACCATTGCAATCTTCGGTGGTGCTTATGTTTTGCTTGAAAGAAAGCAGAGTAGGGTTGAAAGTCTTCTGGCTTTCATCGGTCAGTTTACCCTGGAGATTTACGTCCTGCATTTTCGCTTCGCCCGTTTTCTGGGACTGGGAGAAAAGGATCTGCAGATGTATTCCGTAAAGGGCATTTTATGGCTCCTGGCAGCCTTCCTTTTGATGAGCGTTTTGACGGCAATCTGCATCTTTGTACTGAAAAAGGTGCCTGTTTTGGACCTTGTTTTGTTCGGAAAACAGAGAGGCAAAAGCGGAAAGCCTAAACCGAAGTCAAAGACGAAGGAACAGGGGAAACAGATTGCCCGTGGTCTGCTGTTGTTCATGCTTGTTTCCATAGCCTTCAGTTTTTCTGCAGAGGTGAAGGCGGCCGAGGAGAAACCTACAAAGGTGACCCTGGAGTTTCAGTACTTAGATGAGCAGCAGTTTGCGGATGGTTCTTATTATGAAGTTGTATTGCCGCGGCCTGATAATTTATGGAATCTCGATCTTTTTGTCACAATGGATACCCGAGAAGCGGAGTATTCCGTAACCAGTACGGATCCAAAGGTGATTGCCATCGATAAAGAAAGCCAATCCGGTACGATCTATGGCGTGTATGACATGAAATACGAATATTATAGACAGGGGATCGATCTACGTTACCGAACGCTAACTTCCGGAAAGGCGGATATTGTAGTCACCGTAGGCGATCAGACTCTTACAGCTCATATCTATGTGGTGGAGGATCATCTTGAGGATGTGCAGATCGAGAAAATGGATTGGCAGACTGTCAGAATTTCCTGGACTGAGACAAATCCCCTGATTGGATATGAGATCTATCAGAGAGCTGAGTCTGATGCAAAGAATGCTAGCTTGACACCAATTTTGGTGACGGATCCCGGTGCGTCCTTTGTAGATCTGAAAGTAAAAAGAGCGGAAAAGTACTCCTATCTGATCGTCCCCTACATGCTATCAGAGGAGGGGAAGCGCCTCGCTCATGATAACTGGCTACCCGGGTTTACCAGCACCTACTTTAGCTGGTCTTCACCACCCATGTATGTATGTCTAAAGGAATTTGCGGAGAGGAATGAAAATGCCGGGTACAAAAATGCCATCACGGAGATTGTGAATACGGGGAAGGGACAAAAGATCACATGGCATCAGGTAGAGGATGCAACAAGCTATACCCTCTTTTGTTCGGAATCGGAAAACGGCCCCTATAAAAAAGTCTTTTCCACAGATGTCACTCAAACGCAGACCACCCTTAAGAAAAAGAGAGGCCGTTGTTATTACTATAAGCTTCGCACCTTTTATCCGGATAACAGCTATGAGGATTCCGATACTAAAGGGCTGTATTATCCTTTGAAGAAAGCACCGAAAAAGAAAGCGGTGTCTGTCTCTACCACGCAGACCATCAAATACGGTCAGTATGACGGACAGGGAAACTGGTCCAGTGCGGATCAAACCTATTACTATCAACAAAGCGGAAAACTTCACGTGGTCGTGGTGGGAGAGGAAACCCTGAATGATTATACTTTGGGATCGGATCTTAAGGTCAAAAACAGAAAAACGGTAAAGATCGGGAAACACGATACCTGGGGAGCATTTTATCACGGAGAAGATGGTAAAAACTACGTAGCGGTAGGATTTTTGAATGATAAGGAAAAACCCAATAAAACCGTGATCCGTGTGATGCAGTTTTCAGGAAAGTGGAAGAAACAAAAAACCTGTAATATCAAAGCAGATGTGTTTTTCTGTTTCAGAGGGATCTGGGATGAATTCCGGGCCGGAAACGGAAGAATGGCAATGGATGGTGACAGACTTATGCTTCTTTGTCCCAGAGGCATGTTTACCGGAGATGACGGGAATCGTCACCAGAGTAATATCGGCTTTGAGATTGATACGAAAAAGATGACCTTTAAGGTGGCGGATATATACTATGTCAGCCATTCCTTTAATCAGTTTTTGCGATTCCAAAACGGTATCCTGTATCAGCTGGATCACGGAGATGGTTATCCCAGATCCTTTCATCTGACAAGGCTTCAGGAACAGGAAAGGGAAATCTATACAGATGAGGGCGAGATGAAGCGAGAAATCGTCTGGGACAAGGAAGGTTGCGATCTGCTAACTTTTGAAAACCCGGAGGGAGGCAACTTTACAGGAGCCAATCTGGGTGGTATGGAGATCGGATCGGAGCACATCCTGGTTACGGGATTATCCGCCCCGCAGAACTATACCATTGCAGGCGTAACCGGGAATGAAGTGGGACTGAAACGAAATGCATTTTTGTGTATAACCTCGAAAGAAGAATGGACAACAAAGCTTATATGGCTGACGGAGAATAACCCTAAATCCTCTAAGGTGACGGTGGGAGAAAGCCGGATCGTCAAGATCAGTAATGACAGATTCGTGATCCTTTATTCCACTTCTTCAGCAAACTCACAGATGAAAAAAGTGCATTATGTGATGGTGGATGATACGGGAAAGATCCTGAAGAAAAAGACCTATAACAACATGATCTTTACAGGTGCAACGCAGCCAATTCTGTATAACGGCAGTATTTTCTGGTCGGATGTAGAGTATCAATGGAGCGGTAGTAAGGTCTATCACTACAGCATTCCGGTGCTGCAGTAGAAACGATCTTGTTTCTGCATATAAGCGATATAACAACGTGATAAGGAAGAATGGAAAAACAGATGGATAGAAATGTCGAAAACAGGAACATGCTTCCATCCAAAAGCATAGTGGTGATAACGGTTTTGTCCCTTTTGTATCTGGGGCTTACCTTTGTGTGGGATTCTAAGATCTTTTCCTCCGATGGGTTGAATATGAACTGCCTGCCTGTGGATACGCAGATGATTCCCCTGATGCATGCACTGACAAAGCTTTGCGTGTTTGCCGTCGTCTTTATGGTGCTTTTGTTTTTGCGTTATTGCCTGGGTAAAAAGAGCACCCTCCTTGTTTTTATTCTGTATCTGGCAGTTTATGGGGTGGGGCTTCTTTTGGTGTATCCGGGCTACTATATGAATGATGATCCCATCATTTTTGCCTATGCGACCAGGTATTTACCTGTATATTGGCACAACTATCTTACCAGCTTGTTTTATATGACCGGAATGTCCCTGTTTCCGGCTTCCTGCGGTCCGGTACTGTTATCGGATGTGTGCTACGCCATGATCTATGCCTTTTTCTATGACAGGGCGAAAGCGGTATTGAAGGCGGATGGAATTCTGTTTCGGATTCTTTTAATCCTGCCGGGACTTGCTCCCTTTACCCTTTTGGGGGCACTTATGTGTTTCCGCCCGGCCATCTATTCCTCCTTCTTTTTGCTGTTTTTCCTGATCCTGTATTTTGACTATCGAGAAGAGGCACCTCTGACTGCGGGAAAAGTGCTGCTTTTATCCCTGCTTTGTGCGGTGCTTGCATTTTGGAGAAGTGAGAGTATTGTGCTGTTGCCCATAGCGCCGATCCTTGTGCTTTTTGCCTACAGGAAGGATCGAAAGATCAAATGGGTGGGTGTATTTTTCCTGCTGACGATACTTCTTTACAGTATCATCGCCCTTCCCCAGAAGCATGGAGAAAAGGCCTTTTATGGCAAGGATTATCTCATCATCTCCACCACCAGACCTCTTTCCGTCATTGTCTGGCGGGATCAGGAGTATGAAGGCGCGCAGGAGGATCTTGCCAATATCAGCGCCGTAACGGAGTTTGGATATCTCCACAATGATTCCTTATCCTGCAGCGCCTATACCCGTTATAATTCCGATCATAACGAAGGCCGCTATACACAGACGGGGGCAGATGCTGAGACGCAATCAAGGTATATCAAAAGTGCCATAAATCTGATCCTTCATAATTTCGATCTGTATTTGGGAGAGAGAGTGCAGCTGTTTTGCGTCACCAACGGGATCTTCAATTACGACAAGGACTGGGTGCTGAATTTAAAGCCTGTGGTAAGCACCGATTTTCATTTGTATGAGCATGACAGAGATTACGGTTTTGAGATGCTGGATGCATACAGACGCCTTCCCATCGAGCATCAGGATGGCTATGCGCTGTTTCTTTACAAGTTTGGCGGAGAGATCCTGATCCCGTTTTTGATCGCAGCCTTGATCCTTTTGATCGGGTGTCTGGTTAAGAAGAAGTGGTTTTTGTTTTTCGTATTTGCAGCGCTGCTGGGCAGAGAGGGCGTCATCTTCCTGACCGCCCCCGCATCCTTTGTGCAGTATTCGTATCCGACCATGTACACGGTATTTGCGCTGCTGATGTGCTTTTTGGTGCGGCCGGGAAGTAAGCATTCGGAAGTTGACTTAGATTCTTAGTAACTGAGAAAATGTGCTTTTTAAACCCGGATTGGTTAGACAGTAATTCGCCGACGGGAGGTGGCGTGGTACACTTCCCGGGTGCGGCGCAAGCCCGTCAGATGGATGAGATTCTTGAAAGCGCAGGTTGCCGAAATCAGGGAGAATCGCACACGGATGTGCGATTCAGGGCCCATGTTGCCCGGATGGCATTTGGGCCCGACCCGTGTATAAAGATTATCGTAGGACTGCGGTTTCTTAGAAGCTCACCATATGGCGGAAAGCAACCGGGAAGTCCGTACCCGCACCGTAGTCGGCGCTTGCAATAGATTTGGATCGTACAAAGTATAGCGAAGAAGGAGTGACGCAACGTGGAGAACAGGAAAAAGAGCATTACCGTAATCGCTTTGATCGGCGTGATCGTTGCTATGTTGATCATCGTGGTCGGTACACTGTGGATCGGACACAGTGCCAGAGAAGATTCGGAAGAAGTGGCTCGTACCGTTAGTCTTCTGTATCTGGATGAGCTTGCAGGCCGAAGAGAGCAGGTGGTTGCGGACAATCTGCAGGGCAGGATCAGTGATCTGCATACCGCTCTGGAACTGATGACTGAGGAGGATCTCAGCGATGTGGAGCATTTGCAGGCTTACCAGGCAAAGATGAAAAAACTCTTTACCCTGGAGCGGTTTGCCTTCGTGGATACGGAGGGTGCCATTTATACCTCCACCGGAATCCAGAAGGACATTGACGAGTATCAGTTTGATCGTGAGTCCATCAACGGCCCCGAGATCTCCATTAAAAACCTGAAAACCTCCAACAAAAAGGTGATCATTGCTACGCCCCTGGATCACATTTCATTTAACGGTGGTGAACTGGTGGTTTGCTTCATGGAGATCGATATGAAGGAAATGCTGCATGGTGTTTCCATGCATTCCCAAAGCAGCGATACCACTTTTTCCAACATCTACACCAGCGATGGCGTTGCCCTAACCGATATGATCCTTGGGGGGCTTGCAGAGGAAGATAACCTCATCGATGCGTTGGGAAATGCGGAGTATGAAAAAGGCTATTCCTACGAAAAGGTAAAACAGGATTTTGAAAATCATGTCAGCGGAGAAGCTTCCTTTACCTACAAGGGCATCCGGGAGACCTTAAGCTATATCCCTATCGAGGGTACGGACTGGATGCTTACCTACCTGATCAGGGAAAGCGTTGTCAGCTCTCAGATCAGTTCCATCTCTCAGGGAATCCTGGTCCGAAGCATTCTGCAATCCGTTTTGATGGCAGTGGTTTTGATCGGCGTATTTTTGATGATCATTTCCCAGAACCGCAAAAATGCCGTTCTGCGAATTGAAAAAGAGACTGCCGATACGGAAGCACGCATCAAGCAGCAGGAGCTGGATGAGCGTATCGCCATGCAGGAAAAGATCGAGCAGCAAAGTCACGCCCTTTCCGAGGCACTGGCGGCAGCGGAGGATGCCAATAAGGCAAAGACCACCTTCCTTTCCAACATGAGCCATGAGATCAGAACCCCCATGAATGCCATCATCGGACTGGATAATATAGCCCTGAACGATCCCGACACGCCGCCGAAGACAAGGGAGTACTTGGAAAAGATCGGCGTGTCCGCAGAGCATCTTTTAAATCTCATAAATGACATTTTGGATATGTCCAGAATTGAATCCGGACGTATGAGCTTAAAGAACGAGGAGTTTTCCTTCCAGCGGCTTCTGGAAGCCATTAACACCATGTTCAGCGGACAATGTGCGGACAAGGGACTGGAGTATCAATGCCATGCATCTCCCCAGATCAGTGAGTATTACATCGGCGATACCATGAAGCTTCGCCAGATTTTGATTAACATTTTGGGAAATGCCGTAAAGTTCACCCCCGAGGGGGGAACAGTGGAGCTGAATATCCGGCCGGTTAATGCTTTTAATGGACATTCTACTCTGGAGTTTGTGATCAAGGATAACGGCATCGGTATGAGCGAGGAATTTTTACCCCATATCTTTGATACCTTCGCCCAGGAGGATGCCACCAGCACCGGAAAATACGGAAGCTCCGGATTGGGACTTGCCATCACCAAGAGCTTTGTAGAAATGATGAACGGCAATATTATGGTGGATAGTAAGAAAAATGAAGGCACCACCTTTACAGTGACTGTGACTCTGACGGATTCTGACAGAAAATCCTCCGACCAAACTTCTGATGAGATCGATCTGCAGACCATGAGTGTTTTGATCATCGATGACGATCCCCTGGCCTGCGATCATGCGAAGCTGGTACTGGAAAAAGCAGGAATCACGTCGGATATCGCTCTGTCCGGCGGAGAAGCTATTGAAAAAGTGAACCTGAAAAATGCCAGAATGGAGCATTACAACCTGATCCTCGTAGATTGGAAAATGCCGGATATGGACGGCATCGAAACCACCAGAAAGCTACGGGAGCTTACGGGAAACCAGTCGGCCATCATTATTCTGACAGCTTATCGCTGGGATGATGTATTGGAGGAAGCATTGGAAGCAGGGGTTGATAGTTTCTTGTCCAAACCCATCTTTGCAGCTAACGTCATTGAGGAATTCAAGTCCGCACTAAGTAAAAAGACCAAGACAGAAGGCAAGGAAGAAAAGGTGGCAGACCTTGCCGGAAGGAAGGTACTTTTGGCAGAGGATGTGGAGGTGAACTCCGACATCATGATCATGGT
>JAEEKV010000235.1 GCA_016282595.1 Lachnospiraceae bacterium | reverse complement strand
GTGCTCAAGGCAGCATCGAAGGCAGCCAAGTCTTATCTTCAGAATTATGTAGGATGTGAGCATATATTATTGGGACTTCTGAAGCAGGGTGACGGTATCGCCGCCTGCGCGCTGCAGGATAACGGGGTCAGCTTAAAGGATCTGGAAGAGCTGATCAAGAACCTCATCGCGCCGCCCACGGATGTGACCGTAATGGACCGGGAAGGCTATTCTCCCCGGGCCAGAGCTGTGCTTGCAGAAGCAGAAAAACTGGCAGTCCGGTATCATGAGAAAGCGGTCGGAACAGAGCATATCCTGATGGGAATCCTCAAAGAAGGAGGGAATGTTGCTGTCCGGCTTTTGGTTTCTTTAGACGTGAATATCCAAAAGCTGTATGCGGATACTTTGACAGCCATGGGCATTGATGCCCTGAATATGAGAGAAGAGCTGATGTACGGCCTGGCAGCCTATTCGGGAGAGCAGTCCGGCTCGGCTACCAAGGTACTGGATCAGTACTCCAGAGACCTGACAGCCCTTGCCAGGGAGGGACAGCTGGATCCCGTTGTGGGACGTGAGGATGAGATCACAAGACTCATTCAGATCCTGTCCAGACGCACCAAAAACAATCCCTGCCTTGTGGGAGAACCCGGAGTTGGAAAAACAGCCATTGTAGAGGGACTGGCCCAGAGGATTGTAAACGGAGAGGTACCGCCTACCATGGCGGGCAAGCGCCTGGTGACACTTGATATGTCCGGTATGGTTGCAGGCAGCAAGTACCGCGGCGAGTTTGAAGAGCGTATTAAAAAGGTGACCGCAGAGGTAATCTCCGACGGGAATGTGATCCTGTTCATGGACGAGATCCACACCCTCATCGGTGCAGGCGGAGCGGAAGGCTCCATCGATGCCTCCAACATCTTAAAGCCCTCCCTTGCAAGAGGAGAGCTGCAGCTCATCGGTGCCACCACCATAGAGGAGTACCGGAAATACCTGGAGCGGGATGCAGCCTTAGAGCGCAGGTTCCAGAAGGTGGATGTAAAAGAGCCCACTATCTCAGAGGCCATTGCCATAGTAGATGGCATCAAGCATAAATACGAAGAACACCACGGCGTTACCATTTCGCCGGAAGCGGTGGAGGCTTCCGTAAAGCTGTCCGCCAGATATATCAACGACCGGAACCTGCCGGATAAGGCCATCGACCTTATTGATGAGGCGGCTTCGGCCCTGAGACTGCAGAAGGTGGCATTGCCTCCCAAAGCAGAAAAACTCAAGGATGAGATCGAGAAGCTCAATGTGCAGATCGAGCGGTCCTTAAAGTTTGAAGCCTTTACCCAGGCTCATGAGCAAAGATGCAGACAGCAGGAGTTAGAGACTGCTTACAAAAAGATCATGGATCGCTTTGCGAAAAAGCAAAGGGAGACCTCCAGGACTGTAACCCAGGATGAGATCGCAGCGGTGGTATCCCAGTGGACCAAGGTACCCCTTAAGCAGTTATCGGAGCAGGAAAGCGAAAGACTCTTAAAACTGGAGAAGATCCTGCACAAGCGTGTCATCGGTCAGGAGGACGCCGTTTCGGCCCTTTCCCGGGCTATGAGACGAGGCAGGGTGGGATTACAGGATCCCAACAGACCCATCGGTTCTTTCCTGTTTTTAGGCCCTACAGGCGTGGGAAAAACAGAGCTTTCCAAGGCACTGGCAGAGGTGATGTTCGGATCGGAAAACGAAATGATCCGTGTGGATATGTCGGAGTATATGGAGCCCCACTCCGTGGCAAAGATGATCGGTTCCCCTCCGGGGTATGTGGGACATGACGAGGGCGGACAATTATCCGAGAAGGTCCGCAGAAAGCCTTACAGCGTTGTGCTGTTTGATGAGATCGAAAAAGCCCATCCGGATGTTTTTAACATCCTGTTGCAGGTTCTGGACGACGGACATATCTCCGATTCCAAGGGCAGAAAGGTAAGCTTTAAGAATACCATTATCATCATGACCAGCAACGCAGGCGCTTCCAGGATCATTGAGCCCAAGAACCTGGGCTTTACGGCAGAGAAAAACGCCGAGCAGGATTACCAGAAGATGAAGAGCGGCGTGATGGAAGAGGTCAAGCGTCTCTTTAAACCGGAGTTCATCAACCGTATCGATGAGATCATGGTATTCCATCCCCTGGAAAAGAAGGAACTTGAAAAGATCGTAACCCTGCTTTCGGGCAATCTGGTGAAGCGCTGCAGAGAGCAGATGGATATCACCCTCACTGTCAGCCCGGCATTGAAAAAGCATTTGATCGAAAATCACTGCGACGTAAAGATGGGCGCCAGACCCTTAAAGCGAGCCATCCAGACCGTAGTGGAGGATGAGATGGCCCAGGAGATCTTAGCAGGCCATATCAAGGCGGGAGACAACGTTACGGCAACGGTAGCGGGAGGCAAAGTGGTTTTCCATACCAAGACAGAGACAAAAACCAAAACTGAAGGCAAAACGAAAAAGAAAACAACATCCAAAAAGTAATAAGAAATCAAACGGAGGAAAAACAAATGGCAGCAGTAACCGAATTATTAAAAGGCGCAGCAGACGGCAGCATCAGCTTCGGCAACCACACCCTTTCGGAGAAGGCAAAGCTGGATAACTACGATTTCGGCGGCGATCTGTACAAGGTAAAAACCTACAATGCGCTGACTAAGCTGGAGAAGAATGGTATGTTCCTGTATGAGTCCGTACCGGGCACCAGCGTAACCAATCTGAAGGAGGAGCAGGACGGCGTATCCTTTACGGTATGCGGCGATGAGGATGCCCAGATCACGGTTGGTCTGAAGGAAAAGACCGAGTACGAAGTATTTGTGGGAGCAGAGAGCGTAGGAAAGATGAACACCGGCGTCAGCGGTAAGCTTTCCGTCAGCGTAGAGCTTTCCGGCATGGGAGAAGTAGCCGTTCAGCTGAAAGAGGCATAGGATGGCGAAAGCAAAACAGACAACGGTTTTCTATTGTCAAAACTGCGGATTTGAATCTTCCAAATGGATGGGGCAGTGTCCGGGATGCCATGAGTGGAATACCTTTGCAGAGGAGATCGTAGCAAAGGGCTCTTCGGCAAAAACAGCCGCTCAGGCAAGGGCGGCGAGAGAAGCAGCACCCACGGCACTGTCTGCCATTTCCATGACTCAGGAAGAAAAACTATATACGCATATCGGTGAGCTGGACCGGGTGCTGGGTGGAGGCATCCTTCCCGGACAGCTTGTTTTGGTGGGCGGTGATCCCGGCATCGGTAAATCCACGCTGCTGTTGCAGATGTGTAAAAACCTATCCGGCGATGGTCGTCCCCTTTTGTATGTATCCGGAGAGGAATCCCTGAAGCAGATCAAGATCAGGGCCCAGAGAATGGGAGAGTTTTCCGATACCCTGCAGCTTTTATGCGAAACAGATCTTGAGACCATCGAGGGGGTGATCCAGAGGGAAAAACCCCAGGTGGTGATCATCGATTCCATCCAGACCATGTTCTGCGAACAGGCCACCAGCGCACCGGGAAGCGTTTCCCAGGTACGGGAGGCCACAGGGGTTTTGCTTCGCATTGCAAAAAGCCTCGGCATTGCCATTTTCATCGTAGGACATGTCACCAAGGAAGGTACCGTGGCAGGCCCCAGAGTGCTGGAGCATATGGTGGATACGGTGTTGTATTTTGAGGGAGACAGATATGCATCCTACAGGATCCTTCGGGCCGTGAAAAACCGCTTTGGCTCTACCAACGAGATCGGGGTCTTTGAGATGTGTGCCCAGGGACTTGCGGAGGTTCCCAATCCTTCGGAGTATATGCTTAGCGGCAGACCGGAGAAGGCAACGGGCTCCGTGGTGGTCTGTGCCATGGAAGGAACCAGACCCATTCTTATTGAGCTGCAGGCCCTGGTTTGTGATTCCAGCTTCCAGATCCCCAGAAGACAGGCAACGGGGATCGATTATAACAGAGTGAATCTGCTGATGGCGGTCCTGGAAAAAAGACTCCAGCTTCATCTTGGCAGCATGGACGCCTATGTGAATCTGGCAGGGGGGATGAAGGTGGCGGAGCCGGCTCTGGATCTGGGAGTGGTGCTCGCCATGATCTCCAGCTTCAAGAACAGGCCCGTGCCGGATAAGACCGTGGTCTTCGGAGAGGTGGGACTTTCCGGAGAGGTCAGGGCAGTGACCCAGATGTCCCAGCGGATCGCAGAGGCAGCCAAGCTGGGATTTGAGATCTGTGTGCTTCCCAAGGCGGGTTCGGAAAAACTGATGCAGGATATTCCAAAAGGGATCCGGCTGGTAAGGATCGCCAATGTTGGGGAAATACTTGATTGGGTATGAAGATATGATCAGATGAAGAAAGATAAGAAATACGGCCGGTCCGAAATGGACCGGCCGTTTTGCTTTGATCACTTACTTTTTCAGCTTCTTAAGAGTTACCTTTGAGGTAATTTTCTTTGCCTTCAGCATCTTTTTGTACTTGGCAAACAGCTTTTTGGATACGTAAACCTTCAGCTTACCCTTGCGGCCCTTGAAGTACTTCTTGGTAAGATTGATCACCTTCTTACTGTTTTTGATCTTCAGCGTTTTCAGATTCTTGTTGTTCTTGATCACACCCACGGGAATTTTGGCGATATTCTCTCCCAGCTCCAGGGTGGTAACCTTCTGGTTCTTAAGCAGGTTTGCATCAACGGCTGTTACCTTGTAGGTGATGCCGCCAATGGTGACGGTGGCAGGAATAACAGCGGTCTTTTTCTTAACGGCTGCCTTTGTTAATGTGACGGTATTTTCCTTGCCAACAGCGGTTACCTTGTAGGTGTTGCCTGTTTTTTCATCCTTGATCTCATCGCCGACTGCAGGAGTCTTTGCGATTTCCTCTGTTTTCTCCGTTTTCTTTTCGGATTCCTTGGAGCCTTCGTCCTTACCGGTTTCCTTTTTGTCCTCTTCCTTGGAGTCTGTATCCTTCTGATCGATGACATCCTTGATGGGACGATCCTTCAGCTTGAAGACCAGATTGCCGTAGCCCTCTCTGTTCAAGGTCATGTTGTAAACACTTTCTTCACAGGCATCCGCCCCGGGCAGAACCTGCCAGGTGATGGTTTTGGAATGGGCATGGGGTCGCATGGAAAGATCCCACAGTCCGTCCCCATTCAGGTCGATAAAGCGCGGGAGGTGGTCATATTTCATGTCGAAATAAGACTCAAATTCACCAAGGTAGGGGAGGACATAGAATAAATCTCCGTATTCCAAAAACGAGGTTGTATGGAGGTTCTCATCGGGGAAGGACAGTGCATTCCAGATAAAATCGGTTTCAGAGCCGCCTTCCGAAGGCTTTTGGAGCAGCATTTCATCTTCGGACAGATCGATCACAAGGTCTTTTGGCGTTTCATCGGAATAGAGAAGCGAGATGACAGCCGGACCGGTGATGGGAGAGTATTTCTGCATATAGACGTAATTGCCGGACTGGACTTCTTTTGTTGCCCGGATGATGGTTTTCAGAAGTCCGGCAGGGAATTTCAAGGGTGTTACCTCTTTCCCGACAGTTACCTGATAGCCGGAGATGGTCTTTCCGGCCGGAACAAGGGACGGATCTGCTTCCAGAAATATATAATCATCTTCTGTTGCGGTAACTGCTTCCACCATGTAGGCCAGAGAGCCGTTGTCTCTACGATTGAAGTAGCCGGTTCGAAAGGTAGTATTACCCGAGATTGTAAAGTCCTCGGAATTTGAAAAGCGGGATTCGAATGAATAATTACTCCGGAGTCTGATGGATTCCCCTTTCTGATAATAGAGAGTTGTATAATCTTCCCAATGAACGAGTTTGCGGCCGTCCAGATCGGAAGCCTTGGGATCCCATAGGGTATAAAGCGAATTAACAGGTGCTGTATCGGTTTTAAATGTAGTATAGGAACGAGCGTCATACTCATAATATTCGACGGATCGTTCGACTTCTGTTTTGTAATAAACGGCTTTTACCGTAGCATCTGTTTTGGGCATAGCAAAAGCTGTCAGGTAATCCGGTTCCTTTGGCAGGAAGGTATAATCGGAGTATGGTTTGATTATGTTTTGGTATGGATCAGAATCTATAGATCGCCATTCGAGCATAGTTAAAGTGTTATCAAGAATGCTTCCTGTTTTGGTTTCGACCTCGATAGAGGAACAGTACCCTTCCACAGGGGATGTGCAGGCATAGATCACATCTCCCGGAGAGGCGATCAGATTGCCTTCAGGATCCTTTTCCAGGGGCTTTCCTGTTTCGGTATCAAAACCAAACAGCTGCACTTCGGCGCCAGTAGGGTTGTCGGCAGGCATATTGCCGCTTACGGTAGAAAGTGAAGAAGAGCAGGTAACATCTTGCAAAACAGGACTTGTTTCCGGTTCGGCCATCAAAACGGTTCTATAATAATTCGTACATCCGCTGTTATACTCATCGGAAGAGACCACTCTCCAGCCTTTGAAATCCGTTGAAGAAAGAGAGAGCGTTTTGTTTTGAAAGTTTGCGGATTCATAGGAAAGCAGGGAATAGCTCTCATTCTGGGCAGATACAGATTTATCAGCAAGACTTGCGAAATATGCCTCGTCTGTGCAGTCCAGATAAATGAACTGATAAGCATTCTGATCAACAGGATGCAGAGACAGTACGTCCCCGGGCTGCAGGATCTGTCCGGGGGTCAGAGCCATAATATCAATGACCAAGTGTTCTTCTGTTGTAGTGGCAGGATCGGCCAGTACCGGCAGAAGAGTGGAGACGGATAACACTGCAGCCAGAAGAAGGGAGCAGAGCCGCCTGAAGCTTTTTGTGAGTTCTCTTTTTTTCATGATAACCTCCTTTTTGAGTGTCCGGGGCAGGTTGTATCTTTGCCCCATCTATTTTCAGACAGAAACGCTAAGAGATGAATCTGTCCGTACAACCAGAGTATATCATAGGGCTATGCCGTATGCTATCAATTTATGCATTACTTTTTCTTTTTTGACCTTGCCTGAAAGGGTGTCAGATCCAGTGCTTCAACAATCATCAGGGCCCAGGCCAGGACGGTTCCCATCAGAGCCCGGAAGGTATAGGCAATGTGGGTGGCAGTATGGTTACGGAGAACCAGGAAGCGGAGAATGGGAACCAGGCTCCAGAGAAGGTATAACAGAAGAACCCTTCTGTCGGCTCCTTTTTTATGAAAGACATAGCAAAAGGCAGCCAGAACCAAAAGTCCCATCAGCCCCAGCACCAATCCGGCTTTGCCATATCCGAAGGGAAAGAGGGCAGCAAGCTCCCGCTTGATCAGCACAAAGGTACCTGCAAGATAATTATCCGGCAGGGGCATCTCGCCGACGAGCCGCTCCTGAATATGCCCGGTCACATAGGGCATAACGTTTTCTTTAAGGATCACGGCGGCATATACCCATTTTCCGGACCACATTCCAACGTATCCCAAAAGCCAAACAGCGGCCCCTTCTGCGGAGCGTATTCCAACCTCTTTTACCTGAGCCTGCTCTTTGAGACACAGGGCGCAGAATAAAACGGCAGGAACGGTGAGGGTGACGGTCTCATAGGTTAGAAAATCCAAAAAGGCAGTCAGCATCCCCACAATAAGACACAGGGGAGCGAAGAGCTTTTCCTTTTGGTACCTGCAAAGAAGAACAACAGCCAGGGAGAAAAGCAGCATCAGCAGTGCGCTCCAGATATACTCGATGGCGCCTGCGGCAAACCAGAGACTCCCGGCCACAAATGAGATGCTCAGACAAACCCAGACAGAAAGCCTTTTAAAGGCAATCAGCAGGGCTGTCAGCAGCAGGTACAAAAGAGCAAACAAAACCCCGAAGAGACGATAGATCCCTACCAGATCCGTAAACAAAAGAAGCACCCTGACAATGGCAGTTCCGCCGTGCCAGTAGCGAAGGTATTCGGTATTGGCGGGAGGATTATTTGTCACGGCATGGTAGAACATGCGGGGAGCAACTTCCATTTCTTCTGTATAGTAGGGAGCCTTGGCGATGGAATAGGCAGCGTTTTTGCTGTCCTGATAATAGAGAATGCATAGAAAGTAGGGATCGCAGGTATAATCCCGCCTGCTGGCAAGGACGCCTTCGATCTCCATGGCCAGAGGATCTTTATCCTTGAGAAATTCTGCGCTGCGTTTCAGATTGGGAAGAACCTGATCCTTAGAAATGGTCTTTACAGATAGCAGAAAGAGTCCTAAAAGCAGAAAGTAGGTTATGAAAAATAAAAGAAGGTAGCCGCAGACCTTTGCGGCATAGCTTCTTAAGTTGCTTTTTTGTTCAGTTGATCCGGGGGATGCTTCCTGTTTCATGGAGTTTTCCTGAGATATCAGATGTCGGTGTCGGTGTGGGTTAGCTGCTATATTAACTGGGACAGGAGATCTGGGCCACTTCTTCAATGGTGTGGTGAAGCTTCTGAGCCAGATCCGTGTCAGCGGCTTTGTAATACATCTCTTTTCCTTCCCGTCGGGAGACGATCAGGCCGCTGTCCTTTAACAGACGCAGATGGTGAGATACGGCAGGGGCCGTCATCTCTACCAGGGCTGCAATATTGGTGACACATTCCTCGCAGTGACACAGCAGCCAGAAGATCCGAAGTCTGCTGGGATCACCAAGCTGCTTCATGGCATCTGATACGGTCTGAATGGTAGAGGTCGGCGGCATAGAAGAGAGAAGCTCCTTACAGCTGCAGGCCTCGTGATCGTGGTGATGCTCATGGGGGAGATGGGTGTGATCATGGTTCATGGCAATATCCTCGTATTGCAATCGGCATGTTTTGGAGGATCAAAGCTGTGTCAGCTGATCGACCAGTTCTTTGTAAGTCTGCATCAGATGGGGATGCATTTTTGCAAGGGTGTCGGCCTTCTTTTCCTTGGCCAGCATTTCCAGGCGCTTGGCCTCCTCGGACAGCTCCAGGGCACCGATGGTTTTGGAGGTGCTCTTTAGAGCATGAACTGCAGTCTGGTACTCGGAGATTTCTCCGCTGTCCAGGAAAGTTTGCAATGCCTTACTTTTTTGCTCGGCTTCCTTGGCAAAATCAGAAACCATTTCCAGATAGAAATCCATGCTGCCGCCGCAGTAGCGAAGGGCGGAAGCGGTATCCAGGCCAATGGCTGCCAGCTTGTTTTTTGCTGTGGCAGGATCCATGGTCTGCAGGGAGGGGGTATCCGATGTTTCTTCCTCCGGTTCGAAGGTAAGTACATCCGCGCCGTTGTCTTCAGACTGAGGCTCGAAGGTAAGCACTTCTTCTGCAGAATCTTCTGCCTGGGGTTCAAAGGTGAGCACTTCGTCATCGCCTGGGTTGTCGGCAGATGCTTTAGTAGTGGTCTCCCCGGGGCGTAGGATAATCTCACCCGGCAGGTATTTTTTCAGCTGATGCTCCATTTTTTCCAGTTCAATGGGCTTGGAAATATAATCCGTAAAGCCCTCTGCCAGATAGCGCTCTTTTGCGCCCACTACGGCGTTGGCTGTCATCATCAGAACAACGGTATCATGGGGCAGAATGTTTTGATCCTTTAACAGATGCAGGGTTTCGATTCCGTCCATCCCCGGCATCATATGGTCCATACAGATGAGATGGTAGTGTTTTTGTTTGATCCGTTCAATAGCCTCGGGACCGGAGTTTGCCAGATCCGGTTTAATGGAGAACAGACCCAGCAGGTTTTTGGCAACCTTCAGATTCATGGAGTTGTCATCCACCACCAGAATGTCCGCATCGGGAGCCCGGAAGGAAACGTTGATGCGGCTGTCGGCATCGCTGTGTACCGTACGCATGCTGATATCGCCGATGGGGGTTGCATCCTCGATCTCCTGACGGATGGTAAAGGAGAAGGAAGAGCCGTTGCCGTATTCGCTTTCCACATGCAGCTCGCTGTGCATCATATGAAGGAGGCGGGATACGATGGACATGCCAAGTCCCGTTCCTTCGATGTTGTGGTTGCGCTTTTCATCGATCCGTTGGAAGACCTCGAAGAGCTTGCCCAGATCCTCCTGGCGGATGCCGATACCGGTATCCTTGACCTCTACATACAGGTCCATAAACTTGCCTGAGCGGCCTGCATTTTTCATGATCAAAGTGATGTTACCGCGATCGGTATATTTTACGGCATTGGTCAGAAGGTTCATGATGATCTGGCAAAGACGCACATCATCACCAATCAGCACCGTAGGAATGGTAGGATCGATTTCCAGGGTCAGGTCCAGGCCCTTTTCTCTTGCCCGGTCCAAAATGGAGTGTACCAGGTTGTTGATCACGGTGGTGATCTCGTAGGAGATGTTCAAAATCTCCATCTTGCCGTCTTCGATCTTGGAAAAGTCCAGAATGCTGTTGATCAGTGCCAGAAGGGTTTTGCCGGCGTCGCTGATGTTCAGGGAATACTCTCTGGTCTTTTCATCCGCAGATCGCATGATCATTTCGTTCATGCCCAGGATGGCATTGATGGGAGTACGGATCTCGTGAGACATCTGTGCCAGGAAAACGGATTTGGCCTGGTTAGCCATATCTGCCTTTTCCCGCTCCGCAGCCAGCATTTCGATGAGCTCCGCATCGGGACTTTCCACGGTATAGAACAGCGCCACGTTGATGATGGTGAGTCCGATGTGGGTAATAAGAAGAGCAGGGAAAAACAGACCCTGCAGAAGGGTAACAACGATGAGACAGCTCATGGAGATGGAAATGGCCTGCAGCGACTTTTTTTCCATCTGGTGTCTTCTGCGGATCAGGGTATAGATGCCAAGGAGAAAATAGATGTAGGCGGAAGCAAAGGCAGCCGTCAAAAAGGGACCGGAGGAGTAGTTACCATACTTGCTGGTTTCCCAACCGAAGGGCAGTACCGCCACCAGTACGATGGCGACCACAAGGGGGATCAGCCAAACGGGCTTAAAATGAAACTCCTTATAGGCCAGGGTTTGGATATACATGTAGATGATGAATAAAACCGCGGCGATGGTGGAGACGAAGATCACGTGGCAGATCCGGTTGACGATGAGGGGAACCTCCTCTACATGGTTGACGGTATATACAGTCACCATATCAAAGATCAGGTCGATGATGGATAAAATGATCAACGCGGAAAACAGCCTGTGAGCTACGGTATCCCGGCGCTTTACCGAGAAGTAAGTCCAGGCGATATATAAAAGGATTCCGGTACAGCCGATCTGGCCGCGGATGGATAATACATATTCAAACATGGTTTTTCCTCTGTAGGGTTCGTTCAATATTCTTTATTATATATAATAACGGCGGAAAATACAAACGCGGGTTTTTCAAAAAGCATGGGAAAAGTATAGAAAAATCCAGAACCGGCCTTGACAGATTCATTTTTCAGGGGTATAGTGATGATAACGATTAAATGATTGTTTAATCGTTAAAAGAAAAAACACAATAAAAGTCATAAGATGAAAGGAGCATACAATGAAAAAGTCATACAAGATTGAAGTGGATTGTGCCAATTGTGCCAACAAAATGGAGGATGCAGCCAAGAAAACCCAGGGTGTGAAGGATGCCACTGTGAATTTCATGGCCCTGAAGATGACGGTGGAGTTTGAAGAGGGCGCTGATCCTAAGAATGTCATGCAGAGCGTTTTGAAGAACTGCCGTAAGGTTGAGGATGATTGTGAGATCTATTTATGATACAATGGATCCCGAAGGCATGTGCAAGGGCCTGTGCAAGGGCCTGCAAAAAGATCATAAGTTGAGAAGGAAAAGACGATGTCAAAAAAGCAGAAGAAAAATCTGATCCGTATCCTGTTGTCTGCGGCCCTGATGGTCGTGCTTCATTTTTTGCCGCTGGAGGGCATGCTGCGATTCGGCTGTTATCTGGTGCCCTATCTGATCGTCGGCTACGATATTCTGATCAAAGCCTTCAAGGGGATCATCCACAGGCAGCCCTTTGATGAGTGCCTTTTGATGGCGATCGCCACCATCGGAGCGATGGTGCTGGCAGTGGTAAAGAGCGGAGATTATACCGAAGGTATAGCGGTTATGCTGTTTTATCAGGTGGGAGAATGGTTCCAGAGCTATGCGGTCGGGAAAAGCCGCCGCAACATCTCGGAGCTGATGGATATCAGACCGGATTATGCCAATGTGTATGAGGACGGAGGTCTTGTGCAGGCAGATCCCGATGAGGTGGCTGTCGGCAGTCTGATCGTGGTGCAGCCCGGGGAAAAGATCCCTATCGACGGCGTGGTGGAAAAGGGAGAATCCAGCCTGGATACCGCAGCCCTGACCGGTGAGAGCATGCCCAGAAATGTGGAGCCGGGAGCCGGGGTCATCAGCGGCTGTATCAATCTGAGCGGTGTTTTGGAGATCAGAACGACCAAGGAGTTTGGCGAGTCCACTGTTTCCAAGGTTTTGGAAATGGTCGAAAATGCAAGCTCGAGAAAATCAAAGTCGGAAGCCTTTATCAG
>JAEEKV010000234.1 GCA_016282595.1 Lachnospiraceae bacterium | reverse complement strand
GATCAGAACGTCCAGGTCCGTAACCTCCGAAAAGCATTCAGTTACAAAGGCGGGATCCCCGATGTCACCGATAAAGCTGGTGCATTCGATCCCATATTTGGAAGCCATTTCTCCGGCCAGTTGTGTCAGCCGCTCCGAAGAGGAATGGCAGGTCAGATACAGATCATAACCACAGGAAGCCATTTCTCTGGCGATGGCCTCGCCGATGCCCCGGGAAGCCCCGGTGATAAATGCAGTTTTTCCCATATTCTCATCTCCCATCATGAAGGTTCGTTTTCACGCCCGAAGGGGCGTTTCTCGGTACTTGTAGTGTACCACATTCCAAGGAAAAATGTATAGGATTCTTTGCGATTCGGTTACTTATCCGGGGCTATTCGGTCATTCCTTGTATTCCTCTACTTTCTCCATATATTCCATATTGTAGGAGACGATCTTTTGTCCTGCTACAACCACATAGAAGTAATCGCCGATGCGAACGCCTCTTGTGATATTCATATTGTTGCTGTCTTCCCCGAGACCCTCAACGAGCCGCTCATCAAAGCTTTCGTAGATATCATAGTAGAACATCACGTAATAAGCCTGATCCGGAATGAAATCGCTGGTGTAGGAAGGATCTAAGGCACAGGAGAAGCCGAACAATCCACGTTCGGGATCGCAGTAAAAGGCATTGCGGTTTTCCAGCACAGAGGCTCTTCTGATCTCCTCAAAGACCTTGGTATCCAGCTCACGGATATGCTCGGGGTCCGAGATATCGAAGATGGTTACCTTAATGGCGGCATTCCAGGTAGAGCCTTCGGTGTCATAGCCGATTCCCAAAAGCTTTCCTTCCCCGAAGGGGTGCAGGTAAGCCGAGAAGCCGGGAATCTTCAAAAAGCCCGTGATCTTGGGATCCTGTTCATCCGACAGATCCACTGCAAAGAGGGGATCTGTGTTTCTGAAGGTAACAAAGTAGGCCATATCTCCTAAAAATCTTGCGCTCTTAATGGTCTCACCCTCGGCAAGGCGTTTGATAACGCTGATGCGCTGCAGGTTTTCATCCAGGATGTAAAGGGCGTTGTAGGTGTAGCCGTTTTCCTGATAGGTGGTAACCAGGCGAAGGTGGCCGTTCTTTTCATCCAGAGAATAATCGTCGTTGAGATATCCCGGAATTCTGCCCTGGGCACTTTCCTCGATCTTGCCGCCGTTATAAGTAAAGCTTGTCAAAAGACTTTGCTCGCCCCGGCTCCAGTTTTCCCAATCAAACTCCACATCTCCCAGATAGATTTTATCGCTGCTGACATATAGAAGGTCAGAGCCACCCAGGATGGCCTGCTGATCGCAGAAGGAATCTGCTTCCGGCTTCAGGGCTGTGATGACAGTGTAGCAGGAAAGCGCCACGTTGGGATACAGCTTGATCCGGCTGCGGGGCACAAGGATGTCATCCACGGAAGGAACGAAGGTCCGGGGATCCTCTTTTCTCATACGATCCATATATACGGTTTTGTCGGTAAAGGTATAAAGGCAGCCATCCGTAAACCGGGAGGTATGATAGGTGCCGTCCTGGCGAAGGATCCGTTTCAGGGAAGGATTTTCCAAATCCCGGATGTCATAAACCGCGATCACCGTCTCTTCGCAGTCCTTATCGTAATCGTAGGATTCTCCTAAAATGATCAGGTAGTCCTCTGTCAGATAAATCTCGCGTCCCGCATCAATGGAGGCATCCAGGCGGATCTGGCTGACCTTCTTTTCGATCTTGCCTTCTCCCACCAGGTAGATTCGGATGCATTCCGTACTTTCATCATAGACGAAAAGGTGCTTGCCGTCGGTTTTTACAATATCCCCCTCCATAACGCCTTCGGTGCGGACGTTGGTTTCGGAATAGTCCCGGTCTTCTGATTTTGCCTCGCCGGAGATAGCAGGACTGGCAAACATCTGGGCGGAGTCGCTTGCAGCGGCGGGAGCCTCCGATTCAAAAGTGGCCACGTCGTCAGCAGATTCTTCCATTTCAAGAACATCGTCTTCATTCACCATATCGTATCCGATGCGATACATTTTTTCCAGCTGTTCTTCCTGCTTTTCCAGATAGGCCAGGATATCATCATAAGAGGAATCATCCGTATCCTCGGCAGCGGCTGCTGAGGAGGCCATAGACCCGGAGGCTGCTGAGGAGGCATGGAGGGAAAAGTCTTTTGAAGCATCCTCTGCCGCTGACTCTGCACCGGCCATGGAATCCGTTTCCGCCATGGCTTCTTCTGCAGCCGGGGCTGCACTGTCAGCCATCTTGGTGGCAGAGGAGTTTCTCATACCGCCGTTTCGAAGTGCCATGAGGCTGATGCCGAAAACAAGGAACAGGGCAGCAGCACCCACTGCAGGATAGAGATAGCGTTTGAAGGAAACAACTTTATGATCGGAAGCTTTGGCTTCGGGTTCAAATACGGGAACGTCTTCTCCGGCGGCCCGTTTGATTTTTTCTTCCTCGGACATGGCATAAAGCTTTTCCTTCATGGCATCTACGGATAAGCTTTCCGGTATGTCCGGTGTTTGGTTTTTGATCTTATTTTCCATATCTTTCATAGGATTCACACTCCTTTTTACTGCAGGATCAGTTTCATTTTTTCCAGCGCCCGCTTGTACTTGGACCTCACGGTGTTGCGATTCAGGCTTAGTGCCCTGGCGATCTGCCCGCTGTCCAGTTCACCGTAAATGGTGAGGGTGACGATCCGCTTTTCCTCTTCTGTAAGGACCAGAAAGGCTTTTTTCAGTAAAAGCCGGGATTCCGCGGTTTCTATGGCCTGATCCTCCCGGCCCAGGATCTCTTCATAATCTGATGGATCCTCAGGGGCCAGGTGTTGTCGGTTTTTCACATATTCCCGTTGAATGGCCTTGCACTTATTGGAAAGGATGGCGAAGATCCAACTGCGAAAGGCCGCCGGGTCCCGGAGCTTGGCCAGGCCCGCATAGGCGTCCAGCACAGCTTCGCTGACGGCGTTTTCCGCGTCCTCCTTCTTTCCTAATATATAGTAGGCAGTTTGATACAGGTCTTTGCAGATCATTTCATAGATCTTCGCAAAGGCCTCTGTATCGCCGTTTTTGGCCAAGGTCGCAAGCTCGGCTATTTTTGCATCATCTTTCATAAGAAGCTCCTTTATCCTATAGGATAGTTTTGTACTCCGGAGTAGTCACTGCGGATATGCATATCGGTCAGTTATCCTTATAGTAGCATTTTGCAGGGGATCTGTTGCATGAAAATCGAAATATTTCAAAAAAAGATTTCAAGGGCCCTGTAATTCTTTTGCAACATCGTAACATTTTATTAAAAAAATCGAAAGAAAGGCCCTATATCTTGTTGACAAAGAGAAAAAGGGATGCTATATTAACAAAGGATGTAACAAATTTGTAACAAATGGGATAAAGATTGAAACAAATTTTAAGGAGTTTTCTTCTATGTTTAACAGAAAAGCAGGACTTACCGCTTTTATTTTATCAGCAGCTATCGCACTTACGAGCATGACGATGCCCGTATCCGCAGGATTCCTTCCTACAGTTGGAGCCGGCGCATCTCTCGAAGTAGCAAGTGTAGCTGAGGTGGCTTCTACACAGGAAGTTACCGCCAGTGTTAAGACGGACGTTACCACGGTTGATGTATCTTCCTTCCTTCCCAGTGCAGGTGTGGAAGCAGCAGCAGCCATCACCCAGGCTCCCAAGAGCGTGGCAAAAGAGGCAGCCGCTCCCGTAAAGGAAGCAGCACCCACCGCCATTGCTGAGATCGCTACAGATGATCAGCCGGTAGCTACACAGACTGCAGCACCCGTTGCAGATCAGTCTCCCGTAGATCTTCTGGCAACCGTTCCGGAAAGCAGTGAGACAACAGAAACAGTAGCCGCAGCAGACGGAGAGACCACCGTTGAGGTTCCGGCAGATATCGCAGCAGCAGGCGTTGTAGAGACTTCCGTTAAGACCGTATCCGGTGCCGATGCAGCTGCCAGCAGTGCAAAAGAGCAGTATAAGAACCTGGTAATCGCAAAATGTAACGATTACGTCAATGTCCGCAAGGAGCCCAATGAAGAGGCAGAGATCCTCGGTAAGCTTTACAACGAGTCCGTTGGTGATTTCGTATCAGAAGCAGAGGGCGGCTGGGTTGAGATCATTTCCGGTACCGTTCGCGGATATGTAAAGGCTGAATATGTAGTAACCGGTGATGCAGCCGTTCAGAGAGCAAAAGAGGTTGGTAAGCGCCTCGCTCATGTAAACACCACTACCCTTTACGTCAGAGAGACTCCTTCCACGGAAGCTTCCGTAGTGGGTATGGTTCCCATCGATGATGATCTTTCCGTAACGGAAGAGGATGGAAACGGATGGGTTAAGGTTTCCGTAGAGGAAGGCGAAGGCTATGTTTCCACCGATTACGTTACTTTGAAGACTGAGTTTACCAAGGCTGAGTCCAAGGCAGAAGAGGAAGCTCGTCTGGCTAAGGAAAAGGCTGAGAGAGAAGCAGCACTTGCAGCAGCTCAGAAGAAGGCCGGCAAGAAGAAGAAAGGCTCAGGCGGCGGCGGTGGCGGAAGCTACGCAGCACCTTCAGGCGGCGGCGGAGCAGCAGTTGCCAACTACGCACTGCAGTTTGTTGGTAATCCCTATGTATATGGCGGATCTTCCCTGACAAACGGAACCGACTGCTCAGGATTCGTAATGAGCGTTTACGCAGCATTTGGTGTAGGACTTCCTCACAGCTCAGGTGCACAGAGAAGCTGTGGTACCGATGTAGGCGGTCTCGGCAATGCACAGCCCGGAGATATCGTATGCTACTCCGGTCACGTAGGAATCTATATCGGCGGTGGCCAGATCGTACATGCATCTACCGCAAAGACCGGTATCAAGGTTTCCAATGCAGGATACAGAAGCGTTCTTTCCGTAAGACGTATCTTCTAAAAGAGAATATAATATGTAGTGTCAAGGCCCGGCGCGATGCGCCGGGCTTTTTGTATGTACTCCGCAGCCGGTGAATCTGCACCCTTCGACTTAGCTCAGACAGTTCGTTGCCCGCAGAGCGGGCAGCCGTAACTCGCCGTCGAAGGGTCAGATCTCACCGGCTGCTCATAGAAAAAATATAAAACAGCAAATTATGATTTGCAGAATCCGAAGGATTGTGGTTGTAAAGGGATTTCGAGTAGGATACAATGAAAAAAGGAATGCGCAAAAAAAGCCCGGTGTATGACAGACCTGATACAGGATGGATTTGGGAGGATAATAGATATGAAAAAAAGATTTGGGATGAGGATCGCAGCATTTGCTATGGCAGGACTTCTTGCCATATCGGAATTCGCGGCTGCAGGGGAGAGCATCCTTTATGCAAAGGAAAATGAGCAGGAAGATACGGCTGAATCAGAGGATTTTGTGATCACAACCCCGAAGGATTGGAATTGTACATGGGATCCCGATACCCATACGGTGACCATAAAGGATTACGAAGGCAGCGCAAAGAAGATCATCGTCCCGAAAACCATGTCCGCAGAAAACGACCCTAATCCGTATCAGGTGATTTTCAGGGAGTTGAATAGCAATACTGTAACAGATGTCAGTTTTGAACAGGGAGTAAAGCTGGCAACGAATGCCTCTTATGCTTTTTCATGTGTTACACTTGAGAACCTGGATCTTACCGGTCTGGATACTTCCGGTACGACTGATATGTCGTGGATGTTTTATAACTGCTTAAAGCTTGAGACGTTGGATCTGTTCGGCATGGATACATCTTCGGTAACCAATATGCAGGCCATGTTCAGTCGTTGTTCTGCTCTCGTAAATCTGAATCTGACCGGGATCAACACCTCAGCTGTTACCAGGATGGATGAAATGTTTTCTTACTGCTCAGCATTAACAAAGCTGGACCTTTCCGGATTTGATACAAAAAAAGTAAGCAATTTTAGCGAGATGTTTTATGAATGCCAAGAGATAGAAGAACTGGATCTTTCAGCATTCGATTCGTCCGGTACGAGTGGAGCAAACAATCCATATGGTAACATGTTTTCACATTGTGTCAACTTACAGACGATCTATGCCACGGATAAGTTTAGTACGAAGGATTCCGGAATAGTTCCTCTAGCTGTGTTTGACAGTTGTGTGAAACTAACAGGTGGAAAGGGTACAAAGTATTCGGAAATATCCAGTACCGTTGGCACTGGCTTTCCCTATTCTTCAAAATATGGAAGGATCGATGGAGGTCCGGACTCCCCGGGTTATTTTACCAAGGCCCCTATTACGGAGATCGGGGACTGGGACTATACGGGGGGGGGAGAAAATGATACCACCGTTATCCTGACAGGTTATATCGGAGAGATGGAACATATTGTGATCCCGGCCACGATGCAGATTGAAAACAAGGAATATCAGGTTATCCTGCGGGAAGTTAACAGCGCCTATCTTACTTCCATAAAGATCGCCAAGGGCGTTAAGGCAGCAACGGATTCCAGCGATATGTTTTCGGCCTGTAACAATCTGACGAAGTTGGATGTGTCCGGACTGGATACCAGTGGT
>JAEEKV010000233.1 GCA_016282595.1 Lachnospiraceae bacterium | reverse complement strand
AGCGCCATGGGATTTGTAAAGAGCATGGCCGAAAGCAGGATCCTTACCAGATTCACCAAAAGGGCTTCCTTCCATCCGAAGGCGTACAGCACCCAAAGGATCAAAAGGTTAGCAAGTCCTAACTTAAATCCCAGGATCCCTACCGGTGCGATGAGGATCGCATCCAGGTAGGACAGCATCATGGACAATACCGCCATCAGGGAAAGGGTTGCGATCTTTTTTGTCTTGCTTCTTTTATCAGCCATACTCCGATACCCTTACAGGGCGAACTTGGATTCCTTCTGCTTTGTAAAGGATTGCTTTACTTCCTGTCTGTCGGATTTCCCGAGGCTCTTTTCAATCTTCTGATGCAGGGATCCGTCCATCACCATCTTTGAGATGTCCGCCTGGGGCTTATCCAGGATCTTCATGGATTCAAGCTTTGAGTAAACCTCCGTCCACATCTGATTCGCAAGGGGGCTTTTGGTAACAAGCTTATCCAGATTTGCAAAGGGATCCTTAACCTGTTCGCCAAACAGTTTCTTTGCATCATTGGAAATCTGTGCGGAAATGGCCTGTCTGATCATCTGATGCTTCGGATCAGCCAGCATCTGGGTCATTACCATATCTGCAAGCTTATTATATCCGGGATTGATACCGTCAACCTCAGGATCATTCTTTTTGGACTTCATATCGGAGATATTGGCGTTCATGGTATCATAATCAGCATACGCAAGAGACTGTTTCATAGCCGCGTTCTGCATCATTTTCTCACTTTGCGTTACCATCCTCCACTTGCTGCTTATCATCCCGACTTTACCAACAGCCTTATTGTTATTGAGAACCTGCTCCACAAGGCTCTTAAATACAGGATTTTCAGAGAGCTCCTTTGCTTCGATCTTCAGAAACTCAGGTTTTGTTTTAATGGAAAGATCCACCATGTCATCAAAACCGTAACGGGCAGTTTTATCAAGCAGCATATCATTATACTTGTTTCGAAGATAATCTTCCGCAAAATCCTTCACAGTGGTTCTGGCGTTCATATCCTCTCCGAGGTTGATATCCTTATCTCCCCTGCTCTTTTCCATATCCATGAGAAGTGTATATCTGTTAAACCGATCCTGCAGCAGGGCAAACTCCTGTTTTCCGCGCTCGATGAGTTTGTTCTTCTCCTGGTCATTATCCGCAACGATGATCTTTTCCATCTGCCTGCTGGTTTCGCGGATGGTTTCAACAGTCATTAAGCCGGCAAGATTCCGGTCTGCCATCTGGTTATGTACATTGGAAAAAGCAAAGCCCACCATCTTTATTCCCGCATCCAGGATCTTCATGTTGTTATCGATGCGATCCTGCAGATTGGTGGCCGCAATAAAGGCCTGACGCTCTGCCTTATTCAGGGAATCAAAGGGTTTGGAATTCTTCAAAAACGTAGCGCAATCCTTTTTCAGATCCGCATAGGCCGCTTCAATCTGGTTGATGTTGCTCTTGGGGTCAGCAAGGACGCCGAGTTTTTCATCCAGCTTTTTGCAGAAGGTCTGATAGTTTGAACTGCCTTCCTTTCCGTTTCCGAAATTGGCATCCGGATTTTTCTGGCTCTTGATCATTCTTGCCTCAAAGCCTTCCAACTCGGATTTCATATTCATGACGCAGTCGCCCAGGAAAGTAGCTGCATACTGCTTTCTTACAGCATCATCCTGAATGTTGCGGACGTGGTCCTCCACAGCCTTTCCGGCTTTGTTGATCTCATTCTGGATACGGTTACCTGCGGGCTGCACAGGTTCCTCAATCTTCGGCTCTTCTTTCTTTACGTCCTTCTTTTCAGCTTTCTTTTCAGCTTTTTTCTCAGCCTTCTTATCTTCCTTTATGACCTTGTACTCGCCGCCAAGGGCTTCAAAAATATCAAAGGAAGCCAGCACCTGAAGGCAGGAAAGGGGCGTTTTCTCCGCCTGTGCCTTCTTTGCGGAATCCTCAAAGATCTTCTGATACCAGGCCTGATCCTTTGTATGATTGCCAAGGGCTGTAAAAAACTGTTTTCCAAGAGCAGTCACCTTTTCAGGTTCCATCTGATCGGCTGCATTTGCCTCGGCCGCAGATACGCCCTGTTCTGCCACGATAAATGCCAGAAACAGATTCGTTAATGTATTGTCCTTGTCTTTTCCCTGCATTACGGGAGGCAGGAGCTTATATGCCTCCTCTGCTTTTTCTTTACTTCCGAAGATTTTAATGGGATCCATAGTTTTTTCTCCTTATCCATACTGTTGACTGATCCGTATGTTTTTTGTCTTTTGTATGGAATAGTCTGACAGCCTTCTTTCGGTTGCAAAAAGGATTGCCAAAGTGCAATCCTTTTTCTGTTTTTTTATGATCAGCCTTTTACTACAAAGTTGATGATCTTATTGGGTACGTAGATCTCCTTTACCAGATCCTTTCCGGCAAGGGCTGCCGCAACCTTCTCATCTGCCTTGGCGATGGCAAGAACGGCATCCTTTTCTCCGTTAAAGGGAATGGCAACGGTGTTTTTCAGTTTGCCGTTGACCTGAACCCCAACCTCGATGGTGTCTTCTACGGTCTTGGCCTCATCATACTCCGGCCAGGGAGCCAGTGCGATAAAGTCCTCATGTCCCAGGTTATGCCACATTTCCTCGCAAAGGTGCGGTGCAAAGGGTGCCAGAAGCTTTAAGAAGATCTCCAGCTCGTTCTTTGTCAGCTTGCCTTCCTTTGCAATGGTATTGATGAGGGTCATCAGCGCTGCAATGGCGGTATTGAACTTGGTCTCCTCGATATCGGAAGAAACCTTCTTGATGGTCTTATGAAGCGCTACGGTCAGTCCCTTGGTCTCTTCCCCATCCACAAGGATCTCCTCCAGGGAAGCCACTCTTTCCAAAAATCTCTTACATCCTCTTACAGAGGAGTCATTCCAGGGTGTTGCTGCGCCGTAGTCACCCATGAACAGTACATAGACACGCAGGGTATCTGCACCCAGCTCTTCTACGATATCCAGAGGATCTACTACGTTTCCTTTGGACTTGGACATCTTATCTCCGTCAGGTCCCAGGATCAGTCCCTGAATGGTTCTCTTAGCATAAGGCTCCGGGGTATTTACCAGGCCCTCATCATAGAGGAAGTGATGCCAGAATCTGGAGTAGATCATATGTCTGGTAACATGCTCCATACCGCCGTTATACCAGTCAACAGGCATCCAGTAATTGAGCTTGTCCATGGAGGCGAATTCTTCGGTGTTCTTGGGATCTACATACCGAAGGAAGTACCAGGAGGAACCTGCCCACTGAGGCATGGTGTCCGTCTCACGCTTGGCATCGCCGCCACACTTCGGGCACTTGCAATTTACATAGCTGTCGATCTTGGCAAGGGGGGATTCTCCGTCCTCACCGGGCTCAAACTGCTCTACATCGGGAAGTACCAAAGGAAGCTCGTTGTAAGGCACGGGAACGATACCGCAGGAAGGACAATGGATCAGGGGAATAGGCTCTCCCCAATAACGCTGTCTGTTAAATGCCCAGTCCTTCATCTTGAACTGAACGCCCTTCTGACCGATGCCTCGCTCTGCAAGTACTTCGATGACCTTGGCAATGGAATCCTTCTTGTTGGTAAAACCGTTAAGGAAATCGGAGTTAACCATCTCGCCGTCTCCGGTGTAGGCTTCCTTGGAAATGTCGCCTCCCTTGATAACCTCGATGATATCTACGCCGAACTCCTTGGCAAAGTCATAGTCTCTCTGATCGTGAGCCGGAACTGCCATGATAGCTCCGGTACCATAGCCCATCATTACATAATCCGCAATAAAGATGGGAATGGTCTTTCCATTCAAGGGATTGATCGCTTTGATACCGTCGATGCATACGCCGGTCTTATCCTTTACCAGCTGGGTTCTCTCAAACTCCGTCTTCTTTGCACATTCCAGACGATAGTTCTCGATGGCATCCATATTGGCAATGCGATCCTTATACTTATCAATGAGAGGATGCTCCGGTGCAATAACCATGAAGGTAACACCAAAGAGGGTATCCGGTCTCGTGGTATAGATCTGCAGCTTTTCATCAATGCCTTCCAAGGTGAAATCCACAAAGGCACCGGTGGATTTACCGATCCAGTTCTCCTGCTGAAGCTTTACATTCTCGGGATAATCCACATCTGCAAGTCCCTGCAAAAGCTTATCCGCATACTCAGTGATCTTCAGATACCAAACGGTCTTGGGCTTCTGAATGACATCGCTGTGGCAGATATCACATTTTCCGCCCTGGCTATCCTCGTTGGACAGCACCACCTTGCAATGCGGGCAGTAATTCACGAGTGCATTGTCCCTGAATACCAGCCCCTTTTCAAACATCTTCAAAAAGATCCACTGGGTCCATTTATAGTAATCCTCGTCGGTGGTATCCACGACTCTTGACCAGTCGAAGGAAAAGCCCACACTCTTAAGCTGTTTGGAAAATCTTTCAATATTGGTATCTGTAATGATCCTCGGGTGAGTATTGGTCTTTACCTCATAGTTTTCT
>JAEEKV010000232.1 GCA_016282595.1 Lachnospiraceae bacterium | reverse complement strand
ACTTGATTGTTTTCTGCCATTTGGTGAACCTGTCCGTTTATATATTTGTTATTGCGTATTATTCTCTATTTGCCATTCCGAGTATTTTCGGTATAACCTATCCGGCATAAGCATCTTCTATTATCCATCAATCGCTATTTATAATGTCACCCAGGAAATGCATTGAGCTTCCCGATCACATATCCCTGCTCTTCCTCGGTCATCCCGTTGTACATGGGGATGGAAAGCACGGTGTCCGCATAGTTTTCCGTAATGGGAAAACTGCCCTTTTCATATCCCAGATAAGCGTAGGCCTCTGAAAGATGAGGCGGAATGGGATAGTGAATGATGGTACCGATCTCATTGTCGTTCAGATAGGCGATAAGCCGCTCTCTGGTAGCCGCGTCCTTAGTACGGATCACATATTGATGGAAAACGTGATTGGCGTTTTCCCGTCGCAGCGGTTTCTCGAAGCAATTATTTTTCGGCTGCAAAAGCTTGTCATACCGGGAAGCGATCCACTCCCGCTCCTTTGTCAGCTCCTCCATATGGGAAAGGCGCACCCGTAAAAGTCCCGCCTGCATCTCATCCAGTCTGGAATTGACACCTACCACCTGGTTGTAGTAGCGCTTTTCACTGCCGTAGTTGCGAAGAATACGGATCTGTTTTGCAATCTCCTCATCATCTGTGGTAATGGCGCCGCCGTCTCCGAAGGCTCCCAGATTCTTGGAGGGATAAAAGGAAAAGCATCCGATATCGCCGAAGGTTCCTGTCATTCTGCCGCCCCATTTGGCACCGTGGGACTGGGCACAATCCTCTACCAGCTTGAGGCCCTTTCGTTTGGCGATCTTTGTGATGGCCCCCATATCGCAGGCCTGTCCGTAAAGATGCACCACAAGGATGGCTTTGGTCTTTTCCGTAACCGCCGCCTCCACTTTTTCGGGATCCGGGCCGTAGCAGGCGTCCGGTTCCACAAAAACAGGGGTCGCACCATTCATGGTGATCCCCATAACGGATGCAATATAGGTGTTGGCATGGACGATGACCTCATCTCCCTTGCCGATTCCCAGGGCACGAAACGCCAGCTGCAGAGCATCCAATCCGCTGGCAAGGCCTACGGCATACTCAGAGCCTATGTAGGCTGCGAACTCTTTTTCAAAGCTCTCAACCTCTTTTCCCAATATGTACCAGCCGCTTCGAAGCACGGCGAGTGCCTTGTCCTCAAATTCCTGCTGGTATGCAAAAAAGCCCCGGTCCATCCGGTTGGGCATGATCTTCATAATGCTGTCACCTGCTTATCGGCCGTTTCTTCGCATATGGCCGTCGTCTTTACTCATACGGAGATATTTTACCATAATTAGGGGATGGGGGCAACTTTTATGTTTATACCACCAAAAACAGGAAATATGTGGTATAGTATCTAAGAATAAGGAAACCAAAAAGGAACGAAAAATGTCTCAACCACCGCAAAAAAACAAGCAACTGCTTTTGAATATGGCCGCTTCCCTGCTATCCACTCTGGTGGCGCTGGGAATCAGCTTTCTCATCACCCCCGCGGTGATCGATAAGCTGGGAGCGGAGGCCCAGGGCTTTTTGACCATGGCCACCAACTTCGTCAACTACGCCGCCATCGCCGCCATGGCCCTTAACTCCATGGCAGGTCGTTTCATCACGGTCCACATTGCAAAGGGGGATGACGAGGGGGCCAATCGGTATTTTAACTCCGTCATGTACGCCAACCTGGTGATCGTAGCGGTTTTGATCCCGGTATTTTCCCTGGTGGTTCTGTATCTGGATAAGCTGGTGAACATTTCCCCGTCTCTTGTGGGGGATGTAAAGCTTTTGTTTGCGCTGATGTTTTTAAACTTCTGCGTAACCATCATCTCCACCACCTTTTCCACTGCCACCTTTGCCGCCAACCGTCTGGATCTGCAGGCCCTTCGAAGCATCGAGTCCCAGTTTTTAAAAGCCGGCGTGCTGGTGCTGCTGTTTGCTCTGCTTCCCGTTAGGGTTTGCTACATCGGCGCTGCAACGCTGCTTTCCAACATCTATCTGTTTTTGGCTTATATCCATTACACGAAAAAGCTGCTGCCGAATATCGTTGTCAGCAAAACTTATTTTTCCTTCAAAACGGTTACGGAAATCCTCTCCGCAGGCATTTGGAACACGGTGATGCGAACCGGGCAGGTTCTGACAAACCAGCTGGATACGCTGATCACGAATCTTTGGATCGGCAAAACGGAGAGCGGTTATATCGGTACCTCTACCACCATCGTAAGCGCCGTTAACATGCTTTACGAAACGGTGTCTGCGGTTTTTACTCCCTCTCTTACCATCAGCTTTGCCAAGGAAAACAAGGAGGAACTGGTAGCAGATCTGAAGTCCGCCATGCGGCTTACGGGCTTTTTTGCCAACATCCCACTTTGCTATATTCTGGGCTTCGGCCTGCCCTTTTACACCCTATGGCTTCCCAGCGAGGCGGACAAGATTTCCGTCTATTATTCCCTGACGATCCTCATTATGCTGGGCACGCTGGTAGGCGGCGCCATCAGCCCCCTGTTCAACGTCTATACCATTGTCAACAAACTGAAATGGAATTCCATCGTCACGCTTTTGATGGGCGTTATGAACGCTGTCCTGGTATTCGCGCTATTGCAGGTGCCTTCTCTGGCGCCCCTGGGCATTTACTTTGTGGCGGGGATTTCCTCCGTGCTGGGCATCATCAAAAATATGACCTTCACCCCCATGTACGCAGCCCACTGCCTGGAGCTGAAAAAGGGCATCTTCTATCCCACCATCCTTCGCTATATCGGCGTTACGATCCTGATGGGAGTATGCTTCATCCTCCTGGGAAAGGTGCTTACCGTATCCTCCTGGGGCATGATCGTCGTCAGTATCCTGCTCTGCGGCGTTCTGGGAAGCATCATCAACTTCCTGCTGTTGTTTGAGAAAAAAGAGCGCACACTCCTCGTGCAGACTCTGCTACGCTTTTTAAAACGCGCTTCATAGAAAGGTACAAGCTTATGAAAACAAGACCTGTCCGCAGGGCCTTGGGAATTGCTTCCACGCCCTATCATCTGATGGTTTTTCTATTCCTGAAGGACGCTTTTTTGACCGACTATACGGTGGATCTTCTGCTGACGGACAAAACCGCTTCCCTCAAGGAACTTTATGATTCAAAGCGTGCTCTTGAGTGTTTTGACTCCGTTTTTTATGCCAACGGAAAGTGCATCAAAAACCCATATAAAAACGGGATGGAGATGCTTTATGAAAGCATGATCAAAAACCCGGAGTACGACAGGCTCTTTGAGGATCGCCCCGCGCCGGAGCTTTCCCTGTATTCGGATATCTTCTTTGCTTCTCCCGGTATGCCGGACGAGATCAGCAAGGAGATCATCAAATCCGCCATCCTGAAAAACAGACATATCCGCTTCCACCGTTTCGAGGACGGCTTTGCCAGCTACACCAAGCCTCCCATTTCCTCCGTCACTTCCAATCTCGGCAGGATCCTTTACAAGCTTGGTAAAGGCTTTGATATCAAAAAGGCGGAAACCCGTCTCTATCTTTTCGAACCCCGTTTGGCGGAGCCTGCAGTAGGTGATCAGAAAGCCACGGGCTTTAAGCTGCGGCAGATCCCCAACAATGATGTGCGGATCCGGCGTGTAACAGAGCAGATCCGACATCTGTTTTTATTTGAATCCAAGGACTTTGAGGAGCAATTTCTGTTTTTGGGACAGGGCACGGACAATGTCACAAACAATCCCGATACCTACGCCTCCCTGATCCGTGAGATCGCCGAAAAGGTAGGCTATGCTAACTTTTGCATGAAGCCCCATCCCCGGGGTGTCCATGATCGGTTTGATGAAAACATGCATCTGTATGAGGACAGCGCCCCCTTCGAGCTTTGCTTTGCCAAAGGAAAGCTGGAGAAAAAGACCCTGCTTTCCTATTATTCCACGGCCTGTGTTTCGGGCAAGCTTTTGTTCCATTCCGACTGCCGGATCATCTTTTTGTATCCCATGGCCGGGGACTCCTTTAATGAAAAATGCGACTACGAGCAATACTTTATGAAGCTGCAAAAGCTCTACTCAGGCATTGAGATTGCCCACAATCGTCAGGAGCTTTGGAGGTTACTGGAATCATGATCCTGCTATTATTGATGCCCTTGGCATTTTACGGCATTTACGAAAAACTCTATACAAAAACCAAGGAACGCCCGGCTGCTCTGGCCGGGGCCCTTTTGTGCTACGAAGCCTTTATCCTGGTGCTGGCAAATGTCCTTTCCGTTGGTCCCTTTTTAACCGCTGCTTCAGCCTGCGCTGCATGGCTTATTGCGGTTTTGCTGCTGTTTACCTTTCCCAGGGAAAAGGACCAGGAAGGGATCCTATTGCCCATGCTGAAGCGGCGCGCCGCTCAGTTAAGGCAGGGACTGGCTTCGTTTCCGAAAAGATTTTCTAACCTCAGGACTTCCCTGACGGTTTGGGAAAAGCTGCTACTGACTTTCAGCCTGCTTCTGTGTCTGATCCTTTTTGTTCTGGCACTTTTTAACGTGCCCTACAACTACGATTCACAGACCTACCACCTTGCCAGGGTTGCCCACTGGATCGATAACAAAAGCGTCAACTACTATCTGACTAACATTGACAGGCAGCTCTACTCTCCTGTGCTTTCGGAGTATCATTTGCTGTTCATGCTTCTGCTTGGCGGATCGGATCTTTTGCTAAATCTCCATCAGTATGCATCCATGTTGCTCAGTGCTTACTTTATCTTCGTGATCCTGCAAAAGCTTGGCACCAAGCGGATCTTCTGCTTCTTCGGTGTCTTTGTTTATCTGACCATGCCCCTGACCATGTCCCAGGCCATCACCACGCAGAATGATCTGGGGGCTGCCCTGTGGTATCTCATCTTTTTATATTACGTCATTACCTTTCTGCAAAAGAAAAAGGAAGCGCTGTCCTCTTCCCTTATGCTCTATATCTGCATCGGCGCCTCCGTTGGTTTTGCCTTCCTGCAAAAGCCCAGTGTCTGTGCTTCCATGGTGTTGTTTTTGCCCTGGGTGCTGATAGTCTGCATCCGGCGGAAAGACGGGATCCTGTCCCTTTGCAAAGCAGGAATTTCCGTGCTTCTTTCCATGGTAGTAGTCATTTCGGAAACTCTGATCCGCACCTATCTTGCCTGTGGCAGCTTTATCTCTTCCACCACAGGAGGGGATATCATGGTAGCCACTAAGAATGTCCGCTACATCCTTGTAAACATTCTGAAAAATTACAGCCTTCTGATTACGCAGCATTTTATCACGGATCTGAATGGCTTCATCTACCGCATCGCCATTTCCGTAGGACGGATCCTGCAGGTAGAGGTGAACAATGAAGCCATCGCTTTCCACGGCTTTGACTTTATTACCTATCTAAACACGGGACTTGATATGTACAGCCATGACCGCACCTCCAGCGCCTTTGCGGCATACCTGTCGCTTCTGGGAGGTGTGTTGTTGATCGTTTGCCTGATCGTACGGTTGTTCCAGATTCTTCGCAGCATGATGAAAAAGGACCAATCCTCACAAAATGCTTCAATCGAAAAAACAGCTGCAACGAAGGGTAATCACAATACAAAAGGCACTCATGATGCACATACACAGGCTCCCATCTCCTACGGCTTCGTTCTCAGCGCCTGGTTGGGCTTCGGTTTTATTATGGCACTCCTTCGCTGGCAGCCCTGGGGATCAAGACTCATGTATCCTGCTCTGGTGGTTGCCACCATGGCATCTGTCCATATCCTGGGGCACTTGATATCGCACCTGGCTAACCGAGCCTCTTTTGCACAGGGCTCGCAAGCACAGACAACGCAAGCACCGAAAGCACAACCCCGGTCTTCTAAAGCAGCTTCCGGAAAAACAGTGAAGCAGGAATCCGGTTTGCAGCAGATGGCAAAGATCGAAGAAGCGGCAGGCATCTCCGGACGTCTTAACTTGGAAGCCGTCCTCATGCTCCTTCTGACGGCCCTTACCATCCTGCTGGCTATCAAGCCCCTGGCGGATAATTCTACCGTGGCCCTGTCCTATTTGGCTTCCGGCTTTGATAAGGCAAAAAAAGAAGCGCTTATGTTTGAAAGTCATAAGCACTCCTATGATTCCTATATTCAGTTGATGGAGCAGATGGAAAAAACAAGTCCCAAGGATATCGCCCTTGTGATCTCCGGAGACGGCTATGACTATCCTCTCTGGAAGATGGTAAAGGATCGTTTCCCCGATGCCCGGATCCGACATATTATCGTAGATGATACGAAGATGGAAACCCTGGATGCGGATTCCAAGGCCCTGCCTGATTGTATCCTGTGGATCGAACGAGGATATAAAGAGATCGGCACCCATCTGGATTACTTCGGGGATGTTTATACCTGCGGCTTTGTCACCGACGCCCCGGAAACCTGCGACGGGATCTTCTACTACGATTCCATCGTCAACGGAAAGAGTAAGCCGACACTAACTGCTGTCACTGCTCCTTAAGGTACTTTTCCAAAGTTTGAAACAGGACCTCTGCATTGAGCATAAAGTGCTGTCCGAACATAGGTCCCCTCCAAATCGGGCAAGCCGATCAAGCCATCTCTTCCAGCTGTTTTCTTTTCTCTTCGATGGTCTGCAGATAGGACGTATAGTCCGTCTCCGTGCGGCTGCGAAGCAGCTCTACCATCTCACTAACAGGCGTCAGAATCGGCGTCAATGCCAGATTGGCAAGGGCACCCTTTAATCTGTGGGCAGCCTCAAATGCCGCGTCCAGATCCTTGGCATCTACTGCCGTGTGAAGCTGTTCAAACGCCACATCCTTCAGCGCCTTTTCCACCAGCTTTAAGTAAAACGCCTCCTGATTCATGCAGCGGCCAAGTCCTTCCTCTACGTTTGCTCCGTATGCCTTTAATCCTTCGATGGTGATCATTTTGTACCCTCCTTTTCAGCAATGATAAATTGTTCAAATTCCTCCGGCGGAACCGGTTTGGAAAAATAGTAACCCTGGATCAACTCACAGCCCATTTGTTTCAGCGTCTCCACCTGTGAGGCGTCCTCCACGCCTTCGGCCACGGCAGGAACCTTCAGGAATCTTGCGATATCCATAACCAGCTCCACCAGCTTTAAGCTCTTTTCATCCTTGTGCATCTTCCGGATGAATCCCATATCAATCTTCAGTACATCGATGGGAATATCGGTGATCATGTGAAGAGAGGAGTAACCGGTTCCGAAATCATCCATCTCGATCTTAAAGCCGCACTCCCGGAGCTCATCCACAACCTCCGTAAGGCCCTTGGCATCATCTGCATAAGCCGACTCGGTGATCTCCAGCATCAGCTCTTTGCTGCTGATGTCATTTTCGGAAAGGATCTTCATCAGCTTGTCCTGGAGTCCCGGATCGTAGATATCCACCCTGGAAACATTCACGGAAACAGGAAGGGTAAAGCCCAGGGTATCCTTCCATTTCCTGATCTGGGCAGCCGCCTGGCTCCACACGTAATGATCCACCTTCTGGATCAGGCCGTTACTTTCAAACAGGGGAATAAAGTCTCCCGGACTGATCATTCCCAAAGACGGATGCTTCCAACGGATCAGCGCCTCTGCACTGCGAAGAACGGGGCGATCCGATTGAATGCCATACTTGGGCTGGTAATATACGATGAGATCCTGATGGGCGATGGCGTCATCAATGTCGTTGATGAGTCTTTCGTGATACAGATCCGCATCGTTTAACTCCTTGCTGTAAAAATTAATCTGCCTGGTATAGTCTCCGCGGATGCCGTCGCAGGCAAACTTGGCATGATCAAAGCGATCATCCACGGACATATGCTTATCCACATTTTGATATACCCCTGCACGGATCCGAATCCTGGGCATGTGGGCGTAGCTTGAAAGCTCCTCGGAGAGCTTTGTCAAAATGGCTTCATAGCCATCCCTGTGATCCACATACAGGTAAAAATAATCGTCCCCGGGTCTGCAGCCGATGCACATGCCGTTACCGAAGGTCTGCATCAGCATATCGGCCATCTTCTTTAAGATCTCATCTCCTACCCGGCGTCCGAACATCTCATTGATGGCATGGAAATGCTCGATGTTCAATACCACGGCATCATCGGATGCAGACTCATCGAAGCTGTCGATCTGTCTCACATATTCCTGGAAAAATTCACGGGTAAAGAGTTCCGTCAATTCATCCTTCTCCGCACTTCTGATAATGCTCTTATCCTCATACAGCTGGATGATGCGCTCGCATCTTGCCAGGATCACTTCCGGACTGTCATAGGGCTTGGGAATAAAATCATCCGCCCCCAGCTTAATACTCCGAACCTCCGCAGGGATCTCCGCAGTCATTACGATCACGGGAATGCTGCTGCATCGCTCATCGGCCTTCAGTTTGGCAAGAAACTCCTCCCCGCTCATTACAGGCATCAGCAGATCCAACAGGATCAGGGAGTATCCGGTTTTGTGCTCCTTTAAAAGATCCAGAGCCGCCTGTCCGTTTTCGGCATAGGAAACATCGTAATGCTCCGAGAGCATATTACCGAGGATCTCACGATTGATCTCCTCATCCTCCACGATGAGGATGCGTCTTTTCAATTTGTTAGCAAAACCAAATTCACTCATGGGCACCTCCGTTATCAGATCAGTTTTTCCAGGGTCTCAAAAAGGGTATCCGGCTGTACAGGTTTGGAAAGATGGGCATTCAAACCTGCCTGCAGGCTTCTTTGTACATCTTCATCAAAGGCGTTGGCCGTCAGTGCGATGATGGGGATCTTCTTTGCATCCTCCCGTTCCATAGCCCTGATACGGCGCGTCGCTTCCAGACCATCCATCTCCGGCATACGCATATCCATCAATACGGCGCTGTAATATCCTTCCGGGTTAGCGGCAAACAACTCTACTGCTTCTCTTCCGTTCTTTGCCAGATCCACATCCATTTCCCGCATCTGCAGAACCATGATCATGATGTCGGAGTTCACCTCCACATCCTCTGCCAAAAGTACCTTCCTTCCGGCAAGGTCTGCCACCTTTTCTTCCTTGTCTTCTGTCTTGGTCTTTTTACTTAGTGCGGACTTGAATTCCTCAATGACATTAGCTGCAAAGATGGGCTTGGACAAGAAACTATCAACCCCTGCTTCCAATGCTTCCTCCAATACATCATCCCAGCGATAGGCTGTCAGGATAATGATGGCCGACTGGTTTCCCGTAAGCTCCCGCAGCTTTCTGGTGGTTTCGATGCCGTCCATATCCGGCATTTTCCAATCTACGAGGATCAGGT
>JAEEKV010000231.1 GCA_016282595.1 Lachnospiraceae bacterium | reverse complement strand
GAAGGAGACTTCTGCAGACGATCAGGCAGCCCTGGCAGACGGTGAATATCAGGTGAAATTTACCACAGACAGCTCTATGTTCCATGTCAACGAAACGCTGGATGAAATGGGAACGCTTACCGTAAAGAACGGAGAAATGACCATCCATATCAGTCTGCAGTCAGATGGTATCATTAACCTTTTCCCGGGAATGGCGGAAGATGCGCAGAAGGACGGCGCCAAGCTGCTTGAGCCCACAAAGGATGAGGTCACCTATGATGACGGGACCACTGAAACCGTCAATGGGTTTGATGTACCTGTGCCCTATCTGGACAAGGAGTTTGATCTTGCGCTGGTAGGCACGAAGGGAAAATGGTATGACCACAAGGTTATGGTGGCATCCCCCAAACAGTAAGGATATCAGATGAAGCAACACACTATTTTGAAAAAAGCAGCGCTTTGCATGCTGATCATAGTGGAAGCAATCAGTATAACCTCCTGCGCTTCGCAGGGGGTTACTTCTGCTAATTGGGGAGAAACAAAAGAAGGGGAAAGCACGGAAACCGTTGCCGGGGAAGAGGAGAAATCCAAGCAGCGGCTGGTGGAGATCACCATGGAAGGCGGAACGGGAAAGGCGTATATCAAGTCTCCCGTAGAGGTCGCCGAGAATGAGGGAAAACTGAGGGCAAAGCTTGTCTGGAACAGCAAAAACTACGACTACATGATCGTAAACGGCATTCGGTATGAAAATGAAAATACCGGTGGAGAATCCACCTTTACCATCGAAGTGCCGAACCTGGATGAGCCACTGACAGTGATCGGTGATACCACGGCCATGAGCACCCCCCACGAGATCGAATATGTGATCACATGGGGAGAGGAAATGGCATCGGAAGATGGTGCTGAAGGATCAAAGACCGCTGAAGAACAGCAGGAAGAGCTGCAGACTGAGACTGCAAAGCAGCTTGGAGAAGATCAGATCGGACAGGTAAGGAAGGAAGTGTTAGAGACGCTCGCAGATGCAGGGTATTCTTTGACAGATTCCATGGATCTGCAATACGCCAAAGGGTTTACCGTGGAAAGTTGTGAGGGGCTAACTATTTTGACGATTCCAAACTCCGGAGTTTATCTGGTTGTGGAAGAGGGAAAGCAGGCTCCTTCCAATCTTCCGAAGGACGTAACGATCCTGCAAAAGCCTCTGGATCAAACCTATCTGGTATCCACCTCCGCCATGGATCTGATCCATACCTGCGGCGCTTTGGATCGTATCAAATTGTCGGGAACGGCTGAAAAGGACTGGTACATTGAAGAGGCCAAAGAGGCTATGGAAAAGAGGCAGCTTTTATATGCAGGAAAATACCGGGCACCGGACTATGAACTGCTGTTGCAAAACGGCTGCGACCTGGCCATCGAAAACACCATGATCTATCATGAACCTGCTGTAAAGGAAAAGCTGAAAGAACTTGGAATTCCGGTGCTGGTGGAAACCTCCAGCTATGAAAAGCATCCCCTGGGAAGGCTGGAATGGATCAAACTCTATGGGATCCTTTTTGACAGAAAAGAGGAAGCAGAGCAGTATTTTCAGAAACAGCTGGATCTCATCGCCCCGCTTCTTTCGGAAAAAAAGGATACCGGAAAAAGAGTCGCATTTTTCTATGTGACGGCTAACGGACAGATCAACGTCAGAAAGCAGGGGGATTATATCACAAAGATGATAGAGCTTTCCGGAGGGAAGTATGCCCTTACAAATGCCGGGGAAAGTGAGAATGCCCTATCCACCATGAATATGCAAATGGAGGATTTTTACGCCCAGGCCCATGACGCGGATATCATTATCTACAACAGCACCATCGGTGGAGAGATTTCCTCTGTGGAGGAACTGCTTTCAAAGAATCAGCTGTTTGCGGATTTTACCGCGGTAGAAACATCACAGGTCTATTGCTGCAAACGAAACCTCTTTCAGCAGATTACGGGAATGGCAGAGTTCATGCAGGATCTGCAACAGGTTTTTGCAGGAGAAAACGGACCCTATACCTATTTGAACAAGTTGGAATAAGCCCATGCAAAAAAGACATTACGGATTGTTTTTCAGCTTCATATTGATTTTAATCGCACTGCTGTTTTGGATGAATCTCATCCTGGGCAGTTCTGATGTGACAGGTGGTGAGATCCTGCAGATCCTCATGGGAGATCGAAGTGATCAGGTCTATGTCAGCATTCTCTTTGGCATACGACTTCCCCGGGCAGTTGCAGGCATTTTGCTGGGAGGAGCTTTGGCTCTTTCCGGTTACCTATTGCAAACTTTTTTTGCAAATCCCATCGTAGGACCTTTTGTCCTGGGAATCTCATCCGGGGCGAAGCTGGCGGTGGCCTTGGCCATGATCTTCTTTCTGACAAGAGGAAAAGAGATCGGACTTTTTATGATGGTGGTATCTGCCTTTGCAGGGGCCATGGCGGCTATGGTCTTTGTATTGTTGTTATCCGTCAGGGTGAAGAGTATGAGCGTCCTTGTGGTTTGCGGCATTATGATCGGTTATATCTGTTCCGCCATCACGGACTTCGTTGTGACCTTTGCGGATGATTCCAATATCGTAAATCTTCACAACTGGTCCATGGGAAGTCTTTCCGGTATTAACTGGGCGGAGATCAAAGTGATAGCTTGTATCGTGGTATTCAGCCTATGTCTTTGTATCGGTATCGTAAAGCCCATGAACGCCTACAGATTGGGAGAAGCCTATGCCAAAAGTGTGGGTGTCAATATGATCTTTTTGCGGGTCCTTCTCATTCTCATTTCCAGCCTGCTGGCAGCCTGCGTAACGGCCTTTGCAGGTCCCATTTCCTTTGTGGGAATTGCCGTACCGCATTTGGTTAGGACAGCCCTTGGAACGGATAAGGCACATGTGATGGTACCCGCCAGCTTTTTAGGGGGAGCCGCCATCACACTGTTTTGTGATATGATCGCAAGATGTCTTTTTGCACCAACAGAAGTCAGCATCAGTTCCGTGACTGCTGTATTTCTGGTGCCGGTAGTGATCGTAATGATGATCCGAAGAACGAATAGAAACAGGAATGACTGAGATGCAAAGGGAAACAGGGATTAGAACGGAGCAACTGCATATCGGCTACAAAACAGACCTGATCAGGGAGATCACCATTGCCGTCAAACCCGGCAGGATCGTAACCCTCATCGGGCCCAACGGCTGCGGAAAAACTACGCTGATCAAAACCCTGACAGGGCTTCTTGCCGGGAGAGGAGGAACGGTCTTTCTGGAAGGAAAAGACAGATCGGCCCTATCTTCCGGTGAGATTGCAAAGTGTCTGTCCGTGGTGATGACACAGCGCAGGGATCCCGGTCTTATGACCTGCAGAGAGGTGGTGGAGATCGGCCGCTACCCCTATACCGGGCGGCTTGGAATTCTGTCAAAGGAAGATCAGAGGATCGTAGCAGAGTCCATGGAATGGACGGATGTTGCGGGTCTTTCCGATACCCTGTTTGAAACCTTAAGCGACGGACAAAAGCAGAGAGTTCTATTAGCAAGGGCCATTTGCCAGGAG
>JAEEKV010000230.1 GCA_016282595.1 Lachnospiraceae bacterium | reverse complement strand
ACACTCATCAAGCTGTATTCATGGTCTAAAAGACGGACAGAGCCCTCATTGAAATCATCCAGGGTGCTGAGCACATTGATAAGGGTGGTCTTACCGGAACCGGAACGTCCCATGATCATAATGAGCTGCCCCTTGGGAAGCTTTAGATCCATATGATCCAAAACCGTCAGATCGCTGCCATCCCCCAGATGATAACTTTTTACAAGACCACTGGTGGTTACGATATATTCAGTTTGCTTTTCCTGCTCACTCATATTAATCCTCTCCAAGCTTCAAAGCACGAGTAATATTCAGGCCCTTTAGGATCCGTCTGATCCAGAAGATACAGATGATCACAACAACCGTCAGCACGGCAGAAAGACGAATGGTATCAATGCCCGGGCTGGTGACAAAAACAGGGATATTATGCTTCTGAGGCAGATAGACCGCCGCAAAAACAGGGGCAAAGAACCGACTGGTGATAAGTCCCGCACCTACACCTGCCAAAATGGACATAAAGGATAAGAACAGCTGCTCCATGACAAGCATGCGGTTTACTTCCCCTTCCGAGATACCCATGGCACGGCAGATACCAAACAGCAGCTCCCGATCCCGGATAGAGGTGATCCAGTAGATCATATAACCGATGACACAAAGCAGCAGGGCCACCAAAAAGTCTGCCGTAAACAGGCCGTTGGTGATCTGGATGATGGCGCTTTCCTTATTAAGAGCCACCTCATTCTGCCAGGAATGTAAATCTTCCAGCTCCCGCTCTGTTGCCAGGAGCATGCCTTTCATTTTTTCCCGGAATTCCTTATAGTTAAATTTACTCTTATCCGTAAGCTTTGCCCAAACCTGATAAGGGAACATGCCGTAATTGGAGTTTACAAAGGGATAATTCATTACCACAAGGTACTTATCTTCCTCGATGATCTCTCCCTCTTCCCCCTGGGTATAGTTGTATTTCACATAGCCGGGCCAGGAATCCACGATGCCCACGATCTTCACCTTGGCAGTGGCATAGGGATTCTTCATGCCGGTTACCTTAGGGGGCAGCATATCACAGTTGATGGTATCCCCCTCTTTGGCCTTCAATTCTTTAGCCAGATTGGAGGAGATCAGGGCGCCTTCATAGTCTGCGCCCAGTGCATTTAAATAGGTGTAAAAATGCTCCTTATTCAGCCCGTTTTTCAGTTCCGCAGTTTCGCCAAACTCCTTGGTCTGGATCCCCATGATCTGGACGTTTCGAACCGTTGCTTTTCCCATGGATACCACAAGGGAATCATTGTTGGCTACCTTTGTTACAGAGGTGCAGGTTCCGTCTTCTGTCAAGGAGCGATAAACACCGAAATCCGGCTCTGTATAGCGCCATTTCATTACGGTATTTCCCTCGTCATCAAAGCTTTTTACCATGGTAATGGGCCATTTTTCAGTGATCCTAAGAATGGTACCGGCTTCGTACTGGAGTCTTGATTCCATATTGGAGTTGATGGTCCGGGCCATATTGGCATGGAACAGACTCATGGCAACCGTTACCACCATGAAGACAGAGATCACGCCGGAGGATTTCCGGGTTCTGATGATCTGCAAAAGTCCCGCATAGGTGGCCGGGCTGAAGTGTTTTCTGCCGATCTTATAGACGATGGTAATCAGATAAAAGATCAGACGCAGCATCAGCAGGCCGCAGGCAAACAAAAACAGGGTAGCGTTGATAAAGATCACAGGATCGATGCCGTCTCCCTTCATGACACTTTCGGAAAGGATGGTCAGCTGTTTGTTGTAGTTAAAGAGCAGATAGACGGAAATTGCCAAAAGGGCCACATCCAGAAAATACTTTTCCCAGAAGGGTACAATGGAAATCCGCCGCTGATCCTTTTTCTTTTTGAAGAACAAAAGCACGGGCACCAGATTGACAATGATGGCAATGAGGGCCGCGATCTCCGCTGCCACGATCATGGAGGGTTTGAAGACATACTCCGAAACACTGATGGTTCCCGGGGCGGTAAAGCCCATGAAATCATCCACTCCCGCAACCAGTCTTCCGAAGAAGTACCCCAGCGCAAGGCCGATGGGCACCGAGATCTGGCTTAAGAAAAGAGCCGATAACAAGTAGGTCTCAATGAGTCTTAGCTTACTAAGACCTCTGTCTCTTAAGGTTTGCAGTTCCCGGGTCTCTGACTCGATGATCCTGAAGGAAATGAGGCCGATGAAGGTCAACACCAATACCATCAAAGGGAGCACAATAACATAGACCATCTGCTGAACGGAACGGCTTTCCACACGGTAGCCCTCCAATACAGGAATGATATTTTCCTCCAGCTTATCATCCTTTTTCTTCATCTTAGCAAGGGTCTTCCGGATACGATCCACATTGTCGGAGTTGATATCCCGGTAGTCCAGAGACTGATAAACTTCGCACTTACACTCCTTGGTATAATCCGTGCTGATCTTCAAAAAGTCTTCTTTGGTAAGGATCAGCATAGGTGCGCCCTTGGACAGCGATTTTTGCCAGTAATAATCATCCGCCTTTTCCGAAATGATACCGCTGACATAGACCTGCAGGATCTTCTGATCTGTAATGGTGTTTCCGTTGGTATAGACCAAAAGAGGGAAGCTTAATACTTCGCCGATGACAAGATCACAGCTATCCGCCGTATAGCGGCTGATCATACAGGGGTAGGCATCCTCCGGAATCTTTGCTCCTTTGTCCGTAAAGTCCGACAGATCCTCATAGTAATCCGCGCCGGCCTCTAAGTTATAATGCTCTTTTACCGCCGCAGGATCCAGACCGTCATCCAGGCATCCCAGATTCACAACCATATTGTTGCTGACATAACCATACTCCGGTCGCACATTCAAAAAGTACAAAAACCTCTGATCTGCGATCACCGGAAGCTGCAGGGATTTTTTCCAGCTTGTAGCATAATCATCTGCCAGTTCATTGATGGTATCCGCTACACTTTTTCCGGCTGCAAGGGCTTCCTGCAGGGTAAAGGAAGTGATATCCAGCATTCCGGACATAGCCGCAGGGTACTCTCCTGTTGCCGCATTCTGCTTAATGAAACTTCGCTGGATCACCTTATTCAGGGATCCTGCCCGGAACATCTGGATCATGGAAAAGATCATGGTCATAGCCACCATACCGCATACCAGGCATGCATAGAGCTTATATTTATTT